>NZ_JBJGYN010000034.1:0-52965 GCF_054050015.1 Geodermatophilus sp. SYSU D01176
ACCGGAGAACCGGTGGCGGCCCCTCGTCGGCCGGGCGGCTACCCCGCGTCGGCGATGGTGCAGATGACCGCGCCGCTGGTGACCGTGGCGCCCACCTCGGCGGACAGGCCGCTGACGGTCCCGGCCTTGTGCGCGGTGATCGGCTGCTCCATCTTCATCGCCTCGAGGGCGACGACGAGGTCGCCCTCGGCGACGGTGTCCCCGTCGGAGACGGCGACCTTGACGATGGTGCCCTGCATCGGGCTGGTCAGGGCATCACCCGACGCCGCCGACCCGCCGTGCCCGCCGCCACGCTTGCGCGGCTTGGCGCCGCCGGCCGCGGCCGGGGCACCCCCGCCCGCGGCCAGGCCCGCGGGCAGCGACACCTCCAGCCGGCGCCCGCCGACCTCGACGACGACGGTCTGCCGCTCCTCGGGCTCCTCATGCCCGGCCGGGGCGGCGGTGTACGGCGGGACCTGGTTGTCCCACTCGGTCTCGATCCAGCGGGTGTGCACGGTGAACGGCTCGCTGGTGAACGCCGCGTCGCGGACCACCGCCCGGTGGAACGGGACGACCGTGGGCATGCCCTCGACGACCAGCTCGTCGAGCGCGCGGCGGGCCCGCTGCAGAGCCTCCTCCCGGCTGGCGCCGGTGACGATGAGCTTGGCCAGCATCGAGTCGAACGCGCCGGCCACCTCCCCGCCGGTCTCCACGCCGGAGTCCCAGCGCACGCCGGGGCCCTGCGGGATCTCCAGCCGGGTCACCGGGCCGGGGGCCGGCATGAAGTTGCGCCCGGCGTCCTCGGCGTTGATCCGGAACTCGATGCTGTGCCCGCGCGGGGTCGGGTCCTCGGTGATCGACAGCGGCAGCCCGTCGGCGATGCGGAACTGCTGGCGGACCAGATCGATGCCGCTGGTCTCCTCGCTGACCGGGTGCTCGACCTGCAGCCGGGTGTTGACCTCGAGGAAGGAGATCGAGCCGTCGACGCCGACGAGGTACTCCACGGTTCCGGCGCCGTGGTAGCCGGCCTCCCGGCAGATCGCCTTGGCCGAGGAGTGGATGCGCGCCCGCTGCTCGTCGGTGAGGAACGGCGCCGGGGCCTCCTCGACCAGCTTCTGGTTGCGCCGCTGCAGCGAGCAGTCGCGGGTGCCGACGACGACGACGTTGCCGTGCGTGTCGGCCAGCACCTGCGCCTCGACGTGCCGCGGTCTGTCCAGGAAGCGCTCGACGAAGCACTCGCCGCGGCCGAAGGCCGACACGGCCTCGCGGACGGCGGAGTCGAAGAGCTCGGGGATCTCCGCCACGGTGCGGGCCACCTTCAGCCCGCGCCCGCCGCCGCCGAACGCCGCCTTGATCGCGACCGGCAGGCCGTGCTCCTCGGCGAAGGCGACGACCTCGTCGGCGCCACCCACCGGGTCCTTGGTGCCGGGCACCAGCGGCGCGCCGGCGGCCATGGCGATGTGCCGGGCCTGCACCTTGTCGCCGAGGGCGATGATCGCCTCGGGGGAGGGGCCGATCCAGGTCAGGCCGGCGTCGATGACCGCCTGGGCGAAGTCGGCGTTCTCCGACAGGAAGCCGTAGCCGGGGTGGATCGCGTCGGCGCCGGACCGCTTCACGGCGTCCAGGATCTTGTCGATCACCAGGTAGGAGTCGCCGGGCGTCGTCCCCCCGAGGGCGAAGGCCTCGTCGGCCGCGCGCACGTGCAGCGCGTCGCGGTCGGGCTCGGCGTAGACGGCCACGCTGGTCAGCCCGGCGTCCGTGCAGGCGCGGGCGACGCGTACCGCGATCTCGCCGCGGTTGGCGATCAGGACCTTCTCCACCGGTGTTCTCCCTCGGTCTCGTACTGCTCAGTCTGCGGGGCTGGGCGGGCGAGCGGAGCTCAGCGCCGCCAGAGATCGGTGATCGCCAGCCCGCGCTTGGCGAGCTGGTCGCGCAGCGTGGCCAGCGACAGGCCGACGACCGCCGCGGGGTCGCCGTCCACCCGTCGCACGAACGGCGCGCCGAGCCCGTCGAGGGTGAACGCGCCGGCCACGGCCAGCGGCTCGCCGGTCGCGAGGTACGCCTCGATCTCCTGGGGCGTCGGGCTCGCGAAGTGCACCACGGTGGAGACGACGGCGACGTCCCGGCTGACCACCTGGCCGTCCTGGACGTCGAAGAGCGCCTGACCGGTGTGCAGCACGCCGCTCCGACCGCTCATCCGCTGCCAGCGGTCGCGGGCGTCGTGCACGTCGGCGGGCTTGCCGAGCGGCTTCCCGCGGAACTCCAGCAGCGAGTCGGCACCCACGACCAGCGCGTCGGACTCCTGCTCGGCGACGGCCCGGGCCTTGGCGGCGGCCAGCAGGGCGACCTGCTCGCCGACCCGCGGAGCCCGCACCGACGACTCGTCGACCTGGCTGACCACGACCTCCGGCGTCAGCCCGGCCTGGCGCATCAGGGTCAGGCGGGCCGGCGACGCCGAGGCCAGCACCAGACGGCGGTCCACGCTCATGCTCTCTCCTCACTGGTGCCCGTCGTCAGCATCCGCCGCTCCGCCGTCCTGCCGCACGGACCCGCGAGCTCGTTCACGCGAACCGCCCGGACGCGCGCCAACCACCAGGGCCGGGACGCAGCGGACGCCGGTGGGCGTCACCGGATGACGCCCAGGCCCCGACCGGGGTGGGCCGTCGACGGGGGCGCCGTTGGGACAGCGCGGCGACGACGACCGTGAGTGCGGCGAGCTCCTCGGCCGAGGGCTCGCCCTTGACGACACGCAACAACGGAGGTCGTGAGGAGTGGGGTCCTTCCGCTGGCCGCGGTGGTCGTCCGGAGGACGACGATGTCGTCGTCACAGCGGGATGTTCCCGTGCTTCTTCGGCGGCAGGGTCTGGCGCTTGTTGGCCAGCAGCCGCAGCCCCTTGGTGACCTCGATGCGGGTCTCCGACGGGCGGATCACCTGGTCGACGTAGCCCCGGTCGGCCGCGATGTACGGCGAGAGCAGCGCGTCCTCGTACTCGGTGATCAGCTCGGCGCGGCGGGCGTCGGGGTCCTCGGCGTCGGCGAGCTCGCGCCGGTAGAGGATGTTCACCGCGCCCTGCGCGCCCATGACGGCGATCTGCGACGTCGGCCAGGCGAGGTTGAGGTCCGCGCCGAGGTGCTTGGAGCCCATGACGTCGTAGGCGCCGCCGTAGGCCTTGCGGGTGATCACGGTGATCTTCGGGACGGTCGCCTCGGCGTAGGCGTAGATCAGCTTGGCGCCTCGGCGGATGATCCCCTCCCACTCCTGCGAGGTGCCCGGCAGGAACCCGGGGACGTCGACGAAGGTCAGCACCGGGATGTTGAAGGCGTCGCAGGTGCGCACGAACCGCGCCGCCTTCTCGCTGGCGTCGATGTCCAGCGTGCCGGCGAACTGGGTGGGCTGGTTGGCCACGACGCCGACCGGCCGACCCTCGACCCGGCCGAAGCCGACCACGATGTTCGGCGCGAACAGCGCCTGCACCTCGAGGAACTCGCCGTCGTCGAGCACGTGCTCGATGACGGTGTGCATGTCGTAGGGGCTGTTGGCCGAGTCCGGGACGAACGTGTCGAGCTCGCGGTCGTCGTCGGTGACGCCGTCGGTCGTGGTGTCGGCCGGGGCGACCTCGATCGCCGGCAGCGGGTCGAGGTTGTTGCTCGGCAGGTAGGACAGCAGCGCCTTGACGTAGTCCAGGGCGTCGGCCTCGTCCTCGGCCAGGTAGTGGGCGACGCCGGACTTGGTGTTGTGGGTGCGGGCGCCGCCGAGCTCCTCGAGGGTGACGTCCTCGCCGGTCACGGTCTTCACCACGTCGGGGCCGGTGATGAACATCTGGCTGGTCTGGTCGACCATCACGATGAAGTCGGTGAGCGCGGGGGAGTAGACGTGCCCGCCGGCCGCGGCGCCCATGACCAGCGAGATCTGCGGGATGACGCCGGAGGCGTGCACGTTGCGCCGGAAAATCTCCCCGTAGAGGCCGAGGGAGACCACGCCCTCCTGGATCCGCGCGCCGCCGCCCTCGTTGATCCCGATGACCGGGCAGCCGTTGCGCATCGCGAGGTCGAGCACCTTCACGATCTTCTCGCCGTAGACCTCGCCGAGGCTGCCGCCGAAGACGGTGACGTCCTGGGAGAAGACGCAGACCGGGCGGCCGTCGACGGTGCCGTAGCCGGTGACGACGCCGTCCCCGAAGGGCCGCTTGGAGTCCATGCCGAAGTTGGTGGAGCGGTGGCGGGCGAACTCGTCGAGCTCGGTGAACGAGCCCGGGTCCAGCAGCGCCTCGATCCGCTCTCGGGCGGTCATCTTGCCCGCGGCGTGCTGCTTCTCCACGGCGCGCTCGGACCCCGCGTGGGTGGCCTCCTGCACGCGGCGCTCGAAGTCGGCCAGCTTGCCGGCGGTGGTGTGCAGGTCGACGCCGCCAGGGACGGAGTCCCCGGCGCTCTCGAGTTCAGCAGCGCTCACGCATCTCTCCTCGGTGGGGCTCGCCGGCGGCGACCGTGCGCTGCCGTGCCCGGGCGTGAGCTCCGTCGCTCACGGGTTCCGTAGCGTAGAAGAGTGCCCGAGCGCCCGCCGTCCCCCTCCGCCGACCCCTCGCGGGCCCCGCTCGACGGTCCGTCGCTGGCGACCGCGCTGACCGCCGACAGCCACCTGTGGCGCTCGCTGGAGGTCGTCCCCGAGATCGGCTCCACGAACGCCGCGCTGCTCGCGGCCGCGGCCGACGACGCTCCCGAGGGGACGGTCCTGGTGGCCGAGCACCAGGTGACCGGCCGGGGGCGGCTGGACCGGGTCTGGACCTCCCCGCCGGGCGCGGGCATCACCGTCTCCTTCCTGCTGCGCCCCGACGTGCCGAGCGCCCGCCGCGGGTGGCTGCCGCTGCTCACCGGTGTCGCGCTGGCCGAGGCCGTGGGCGAGGTCCCGGGGGTGCGGGCGTCGCTGAAGTGGCCCAACGACCTGCTCGCCGCCGACGGCGCCAAGCTCGCCGGCATCCTCGCCGAGGCGGGCGGTGCTGCACCCGGCCCACCCGCGGTCGTCGTGGGCGTGGGACTCAACGTCTCCACCCGCGCCGACGAGCTGCCGGAGACCGGCACCTCCCTCGCGCTGGTGGCCGGGCGGCCGGTCGACCGCGCGGCGGTGCTGCTGCAGTTCCTCCGCGGCTTCGAGCGCCGCTACCTCGCGTGGGTGCAGAGCCTCGGCGACCCGGTCTCCAGCGGGCTGGCCCGCGACTACCTCGCGTGGTCCTCCACGGTCGGGGCCGTCGTCGTCGTCACGCTGCCCGACGGCTCCACCCTCGAAGGGGTCGCCGAGTCGGTCGACTGGGACGGCCGGCTCGTCGTCCGGACGGCGCAGGGCACGGTGGAGCTGACCAGCGGCGACGTGCGACACGTGCGCGCACCGGCGCGGGAGGCGTGATCGGAGGGTCGCCCTCCGTCATCCTGAGCTGGTGGCCTACCCGGACAAGCTGCTCGCCGAGGACGAAGAGGTCGTCCGGCACCTGCACCCGCACTGGCTGACCCTCGCCAGGCCGGTGCTCGTCCTGCTGCTCGTGGTGGGCGGTGCCTCCTTCGGCGCGGCGCTGGTACCCGCGGGGCCGTCGCAGGGCACGGTGCGGGCGGTCGTCACGGGGCTCGCGCTGCTCCTCCTCGCCGCCGCCGTCCTGCGGCCGGTGCTGCGCTGGCGCTCCACGCACTACGTGATCACGACGCGCCGGGTGCTGCTCCGGGAGGGCGTCCTCGCCCGCCGGGGCCGCGACATCGCGCTGTCCCGGATCGCCGACGTCTCCTACCGGCAGACCCTGGGCCAGCGGCTGGTCCGCTCGGGCACGCTCACCATCGAGACGGTGGGCGACGGCGGCGCCACCGTGCTCGAGCGGGTGCCCGACAGCGACGGGGTCCAGCAGCTGCTCGTCGCGCTGATGGAGGAGGACGCCGACCGGCGCGGCGGCGCCGGTGTGCCGCTCCCGCGCGACGGGTGGGACGACGACGGCTGGACCCCCGCCGGCTGGACGCCCCAGCAGCGCACCACCCGCCTCTGACCGGGCTGTGACCGGCCCGTTCCGGCGTGGCTGGGCGGTTCTGTCGGTACCCCGACCTACCTTCTGCGCCCATGCGGCTGCTGCACACCTCGGACTGGCACATCGGCCGCTCACTGCACGGCGCCGACCTGCTGCGCGAGCAGGAGGCGGTGCTCTCCGGGCTGGCCGACGTCGTCGCGGCCGAGGCGGTCGACGTCGTGGTCGTCGCCGGTGACGTCTACGACCGCGCCGTGCCCTCCGCCGACGCGACCGGCGTGCTCGACCGGGTGCTGATGCGGCTGCGCAGCGCGGGGGCGGTCGTGGTCCTCACGCCGGGCAACCACGACTCGGCGCGGCGGCTCTCCTTCGGGGCCGGTCTGATGGCGCGCTCCGGCGTGCACGTGCGGGCCGCCACCAGCGCGCTCGACGAGCCGGTCCTGCTGCGCGACGAGCACGGCGAGGTCGCCGTCTACGGGCTGCCCTACCTCGAGCCGGAGCTGGCCCGGCACGAGCTGGGGGTGCCGGGCGCCCGCTCGCACGAGGCGGTGCTGGCCGAGGCGATGGAGCGGGTGCGGCGCGACCTGTTCCTGCGCCCCGGCGCCCGGTCGGTGGTGCTGGCGCACGCCTTCGTCGGCGGCGGGGTGCCCAGCGAGAGCGAGCGGGACATCTGCGTCGGCGGCGTGGACCTGGTGCCGGCGGCGGTCTTCGACGGCGTCGACTACGTGGCACTGGGTCACCTGCACCGGCCGCAGACGATCACCCCGCGGCTGCGCTACAGCGGCTCGCCCCTGGCATACTCCTTCGGCGAGGCCGGGCAGGAGAAGCAGGTGTGGCTGGTCGACCTCGACGCCACCGGGCTGGCCGGTGCCCGCCCGCTGGCGCTGCCCACCCCGCGTCCGCTGACCGTGCTCACCGGCACGCTGGACGAGCTGCTCGCCGACCCGGCCCACACGGGCGTCGAGGAGCACTTCGTCTCGGCCCGGCTGACCGACGACGTGCGCCCGGCGGACCCGATGCGGCGGCTGCAGACCCGCTTCGCGCGCTGCGTGCACCTGGAGTGGACCGGCGGCACCGGCGCGGGCGACGGCCGCAGCTACCAGGAGCGGCTGCGCGGCCGCAGCGACCTGGAGGTGGCCGGGGAGTTCGTCACCCACGTCCGCAACGGGGTCGGCGTGAGCGACGCCGAGCGGGAGCTGCTGCTCCGGGCACTCGGTGCGGCGGCCCGGGAGGAGCTGGCCCGGTGAGGCTGCACTCCCTGTCGCTCACCGCGTTCGGGCCGTTCCCCAGCACCGAGACCGTCGACGTCGACGCCGTCGCCCGCGACGGGCTCTTCCTCCTGTGGGGCCCCACCGGCGCGGGGAAGACGACGCTGCTCGACGCCGTCGTCTACGCCCTCTACGGCACCGTCCCGGGCGCGCGCGGCGAGGAGAAGCGACTGCGCAGCGACCACGCCGACGCCGCCACCCGCACCGAGGTCTCCTGCGAGCTCACCCTCGCCGGCGAGCGGCTGCTCGTCGTCCGCCGGCCCGAGCAGACCCGGCCGAAGAAGCGCGGCGCGGGCGAGACCACCGAGCAGGCCAGGCTCACCGTGCAGCGGTGGGACGGCGCCGCCTGGGCACCGGTCAGCACCCGCATCGACGAGGGCTCGGAGTACCTGCGGGTGCGGCTGGGCCTGTCCGCCGAGCAGTTCTGCCAGGTGGTGCTGCTTCCGCAGGGCGACTTCGCCCGCTTCCTGCGCGCCGAGCCGGAGGACCGCGCCCGCCTGCTGCGCACCCTCTTCGACGTGGGCCGCTTCGCCCGGGCGGAGGACTGGCTGGCCGCCGAGCGCCGGGCCGCCGAGGAGACGCTGCGCACGGACCGGGAGCGGCTGGGCCGGCTGCTCGACCGGATCGCGCACGCCGCCGACGTGGCGGTGCCCGAGGAGCTGGCCCCCGAGCTGGTCGGCGCCCGGCCCGGAGCATCGGTGAACGCGTGGGTCGCGGCCGTGCGCAGCCGGGCCGCTGGGGACCTCACCGCCGTCACCGCCGCGGCCGAGGCGGCCGCCGCCGCGAGCACTCGCCTGGACGCCGAGCTGGCCGACGCCCGCGCCCTGGCCGACCGGCACGCCCGGCGCGACCGCGCCCGCGGGGAGCTGGCCCGCCTCGCCGCCGAGGAGGAGCAGCTCGGCCCGCTGCGGGCACGGGCCGACGCCGGGCGCCGGGCCGAGGTGCTGCGCGACGTCCTGGAGGCCGCCGGCCGCTCAGCGGTGACCGCCGATGCCGCGTCCGCCGCGCTGGAGTCGGCGCGCGCCGCCTGGGCCGAGGTGGCCGGTGGCGGCGCGGCCGACACCCTGCGCGCCCGGGAGCTGCGCGACGAGGCCGCCGCGGCGCGGGCGCTGGTGCCCGAGGCCGAGCGCGCGGCCGGCCTCGCCCGGGAGCTCACCCGGCTGGACCGGGACGTCGAGACGCTCACCGCGCGCTGCGCGGAGGGCGCGCGCACCGCGGCCGGCTGGCCGGAGCGCGTCGCCGAGGCGCAGGCCCGGCTGGACGCCGCTTCGGCCGCCGCCGCCCGGCTGCCGGGGCTCACCGCGGCCGCCGACGCCGCCGGCACGGCGCTGGACGCCGCCGCCCGCGCCGAGCGGGTCGCCGCCGACCTGGCCGCCGCCCGGTCGACGGCGGAGGCCGCCCGTGCCGCCTGGGTCGACGCCCGCGAGGCGCTCCTCGAGGTGCGTGCCGCCCGCCTCGACGGCATGGCCGCCGAACTGGCCGCCGGTCTGGTGCCCGGCGCCGACTGCCCCGTCTGCGGCGCCACCGAGCACCCCCGGCCGGCCGGGCACAGCGGCCCGCGCGTCTCCCCCGACGACGAGGAGCGGGCGCGGGCGGTCGTCGACGCGGCCGAGGAGCGCACCGTCGCCGCCCGCCGGGTCGTCGAGGAGCGCGAGCGCGAGCTCGCCGTCCTGCGCGAGCGGGCCGGGGAGCTGCCGGCCGCCGAGCTCGCCGCGCGGGCCCGGCAGGCCCGCGCGGAGCGCGACGAGGTCGCCGCGCTCGCCGGACGGGTCGAGGCGGCCCGCCGGGACCTGGCCGCCCGGGAGGCCGGCCGGGACGCCGCGGCGGCCGCGCTGGCCGCCGACCGGGAGGAGCTGCAGCGGCGCACCGCCGAGCGCGAGGGGCGCGCGCAGGCGCTGACCGAGCTCACCATGCGGCTCGACGCCGCCCGCGGGGAGGACGCCGACCTGCCGGCGCGGGTCCGTCGGCTGACCCGGGCCGCCGAACGCTGCGAGGCCGTGCTGTCCGCCGAGGCCGAGGAGCTGCGGGCCCGGGCCGCCGCCGACACCGCGCGGGAGACCGCGGCCGCGCGCGCCACCGCCGCCGGCTTCGCCGACCCGCTCGACGCCGCCGACGCGCTGCTCGACGCGGGGGAGCTGGCCGGCCTCGAGCGGCGGCTGCGGCAGCACGACGAGGCCCGGTCGGTCGCCGCCGCGACGCTCGCCGACCCCGAGCTCACCGACCTGCCCGCGCGGCCCGACGTCCCGGCGCTGCAGCAGCGCTGCGCGGAGCTGACCGCCCGCCGGGAGGAGGCCGTCACCGCGCTGGAGCGGGCCCGGCGCTGCTCCACCGCGCTCGACCGGCTGGCCGGCGAGGTGGTCTCCGCCGAGCTGGAGCTCGCCGAGCGCCGCGCCCGGGCCGGGCGGGTCGCAGGCCTGGCCGACCTCGTCGCGGGCCGTGGCGCCAACACGCTGCGGATGCGCCTGCAGTCCTTCGTGTTGGCCGCCCGCCTCGAGCAGGTCGCCGAGGTCGCCAGCCGGCGGCTGCAGGAGATGTCCGGCGGCCGCTACACGTTCCTGCACAGCGACGCCCAGGCCCGGCACGGCGCCCGCGGCGGGCTGGGCCTGGACGTGTTCGACGAGTACACCGGCACCCGGCGCCCGACGAAGACGCTCTCCGGCGGGGAGAGCTTCATGGCGTCGCTGGCGCTCGCACTCGGGCTCGCCGACGTGGTCACCGCCGAGGCCGGCGGCATCCAGATGGACACGCTGTTCGTGGACGAGGGGTTCGGCACGCTGGACGCGCTGGCCCTCGACGCGGTGATGAACGTCCTGGACGAGCTGCGTCGCGGTGGCCGGACGGTCGGCGTCATCAGCCACCTGGAGGAGCTGCGCACCCGCATCCCCACCCGGCTGGAGGTCGTCGCCGGGCGGCACGGGTCCCGCCTGGCCGGCTGACCGCCTGGCCGGCTGACCGTCAGACCCGGCTGTAGACCTCGAGTTCCGGCTGGGACTTGTCCAGGCGCAGCAGCAGCTCGTCCGACGCGGGGCCGCACCGCCGGGACAGCGCGGACAGGGTGCGACGCAGCTCGGTGGCGGTCGTGCGCGCGGGCTCGAGCGGGTCCGGGGACCACACCGGCCACATGGTGGACTCCCGGTCGCCCTCCCCGCGCTCCCACACGGTGTGCACCACCGTGTCGCGGAGGCGGCACAACCGCGTCACCGCGGTCACCCAGCCGCGGAGGTCGTCGCGCAGCCGCGGGTCGCGGACGACCACGGTGACCAGCCGGTCGGCCACGTCGGCGGTCGTCGAGACCTGCGCGGGCAGCAGCACCGCAGCGGCCGGGTGGTCGAGCCGCGTGAGGACCCGCACCAGCCGCGCCAGCCGAGCCTCGGCATCGACCG
The DNA here is from genome assembly GCF_054050015.1 of Geodermatophilus sp. SYSU D01176. NCBI lineage: Bacteria > Bacillati > Actinomycetota > Actinomycetes > Geodermatophilales > Geodermatophilaceae > Geodermatophilus > Geodermatophilus sp. SYSU D01176. The sequence goes on from NZ_JBJGYN010000034.1 coordinate 10,627, forward strand.
CGACCCGGACCAGCTGGGCCACCGCCGCGTCCCAGGCCCGCAGGTCCGACTCCCCGGGCTCGAGCAGCTGCACGCCGTCCAGTCTGCCGAGCGTCGCGGGCGCGGCCGGCCAGGAGGCGGGAGGTGTCGCCTCGTCCGGCCTCCCGGGGCACAGGGGTCACAGCGGCCCCTCGGCGCAGGCAACCCCAACCCGCCCCGGGGGCGAGGGGGACTGCTGGGTCGAGTGTGACTCGTCCTGGCAGCTTCTGGGCTTTCCCGGCCGGATTTCAGTGACTTTCGAGTCAACAACCGTGTGCGGAGCGTGACTAGCGTCCAGGGGGTCCCGATCGCCGGGTCGACACCACCCCTTCCCCGGGAGACGCCGATGTCCGCAGCGCCGAGCGCACCTGCCGCCCGTCCCTCGTCGACCGACGCTCCCCGCCGGTCGCGGTCCGAGATCCGGGCCCTGACCGGGCTGCGGATCGTCGCCGCGGTGTGGGTGGTGCTGTTCCACTTCGAGGGCCAGCTGATGCCCTACGTCGACCAGCTGCCCGGGTCCCACGCCGTCATCAGTGCCGGGTGGATCGGCGTGGAGCTGTTCTTCGTGCTCAGCGGCTTCGTCATCGCCCGCAGCTACCTGGAGGAGTGCGGTCGGCGCTGGTCCACCGCGGGCGCGGCCCGGTTCGTGGCCAACCGCTTCGCCCGCGTGTGGCCGGCCTGGATGGCGGTGACGGTGGCCGCCTGCGCGTGGCTCCTCGCCGCCCCGCGGCTGGGGCTGGACCCGCACGTCGTCAGCACCCACCCCCCGCTGGACCTCACGGTCCTGCTCCGCCAGGTGACCATGACCCAGATGTGGGGCGAGTCCTCGCTGGTCGACGTGAGCTGGGTGCCGCCGGGCTGGTCGATCAGCGCCGAGTGGCTGGCGTACCTCACCTTCCCGCTGCTCGCCCTGGCGATGCGCCCGATGCTGCGCGTCCACCCCGCGCTCGCGCTGGTCCTCGCCACCGCGGCGATGTCCCCGCTGGCCCTGACGTCGTTCCTGCACGGCACCGACGACATCGAGATGAACTGGGTGCTGCGCATCGCCTGCAGCTTCGTCGCCGGCATCCTCGCCTCCTGCGCCGTCACCCAGCTGGAGGGCACCCAGCGCGGCGAGCGGTGGGGCCAGCGGCTGACCACCGCCGGGCTGGTCGCCGCGGGCGTCGTCCTGCTCTGGGCCAACTGGCGGACCGGCCAGGACCTCACGACCGGCGGCGAGATGGGCAAGTACGCGGCCGTGGCCGTCCTGTGCTGGCCGCCGCTGATCGCCGGCCTCGCGCTGACCGACGGTGGGCCGGCGCGGTTCCTGGCACGGGACGCCATGGTCTACGGCGGCCGCATCTCCTACTGCCTGTACCTCGTGCACTGGACCGTGCGGGACGTCGGCATGGCCGTGATCATGCGCGACCCGGCCGGTGCCGGTGCGCAGTCGCCGGGCGGCGCGCTCGCCGTCCCCGTCCTCGTCGTGGTCTGCTTCGCCCTCGCCGCCGGGCTCCACCACGGCGTCGAGGAGCCGGTCCGCCGAGGACTGGTCCGCCTCTGGGGTGGCCGGCGCGTCATCGACCCGGCTCCCGCGGCGGAGCAGGCCCAGCCGGCTCCCGACGCCGTTCCCGCGGGGGAGCACGCGACCGCTCGCTGGCTGACGCCGCTGCCCAGCGCCTCCGGCCGGGCGTGGCCCCTGGCGACGCCCCCGCAGCCGCGGACGGCGGCTGCCGCGGGCCTGCCCGTGGACGCGCCGCTGGCCGCCGGCGATGGGCGGACCCCCCGCTCGCGCGGCTGACGGCGCCGGTCGTGCCCGCGCGGCGGGCACGACCGGTCAGCCCTCCCCGGCGGAGGAGTGGAAGAAGGCCAGCACCGTCGGCAGGTCGAAGTGCGACGGGTCCCCGTGCTCGCCGGTGCTCTCCACCACGATCGCGTCGGCGCCGGCCTCCCGGGCCTGCCGGACGCAGGCGTCGCCGTTGGCGGCCTTCGGGACGACGGTGTCCTGCGGGGACGCCCACACCATGACCGGCACCGAGCCAGCCGGGTCGACGGGGGAGAGCCGGTCGAGGGCCGCGTCCACGTCGTCCCCGTGGGCGGCGTCGACGGAGTCGGCGAAGCGCGGGTAGACCGACGACAGATCGCACACGGGGTAGATGCCGGCCAGTGCCTCGACCTCGTCGAGCTCGGACCCGGTCGTCAGCTGGGCACCGGGCAGGCCACCCATCGATTCGGCCAGCAGGAACACCGACGTCGTCCCGGTGCGCGCCGCGGCCTCCTCGGCGGCGGCGGCGTGGGCGGCGACGGACTCCGCGTTGCCCCAGGCGTCACCGTGCGCGTCGCTGGCGACGACCGCGTAGCCCTCGTCCACCAGCCCCTCGACCAGCCGGGCCCGCGGCTCGGTGCCCAGGATGCTCTCCGCCGTCCCGCCGGCGCCGTGGAGGTAGACCACCAGCCGGCCGTTGGCCTGCTCCGGCACCCGCAGGACGGCGTCCACGCCGGCCACCTGGAACCGGGTGGTGCCCGGTGCGGCAGTGGGAGTGGGTGGAGCCGGCGGCGCCGGCGGGGTGGCCTCGGTGCCGCTCGAGCACGCGGTCAGCGTCAGCAGGACGCCGGCGGCGAGCGACCCGGCCCGACCGAGGCCGGGGCGCCGGTCGCCGGGCCTCACTGGCGGGCAGGGGCGACCGCGCCCGGCACCTCCACGGTGGGGAAGACCCAGCGGCGGTAGGAGAGGAAGCGGACGACCGTGCCGAGGCCGATCGAGACCACGTTGGTCAGCTGGAGGACGAGGGCGCCCTCCTGGTCCAGGCCGTACCGGACGAACGCGACCAGCCCCAGGCTCAGCGCCAGGGTGAGGCCGTTGACCACGGCGAACACCGTGTACTCGCGGCGCACGCCGGTCCGGGCGCGGTGGGAGAACGACCAGTGCCGGTGCCCGATGTAGGCCAGCGTCATGGACACCAGCGTCGAGACCAGCCTCGCCATGACCGCCGGGACGTCGGCGTACGCGTAGAGCAGCTGGAACAGCCCGATGTCGACGAGGAAGCACGCACCGCCGACGACGCCGAAGGCGCCGACCTCCTTGAGCAGCAGCCGCCAGGTGGTGCCGGCCCGGCGGGCCAGGTCGTCGAGGAGGGGCATGACCGTCGACTGTACGGAACCGGGCCGGGCCGAGGCCGTCCATCGCCGGACACCGGCCCGAGATCCCGGTCTCCCCACCTCGCTAGGCTCGGGCGCACCATGGCGTCCCGACTCGATCCACGTACCGGACTGCCCGTCGTGGCGATGGTCGGCGGCGGCCAGCTCGCGCGCATGACGCACCAGGCCGCGATCGCGCTGGGCCAGTCGCTGCGGGTGCTCTCCACCGGCCCCGACGAGTCGGCCGCGCTCGTGGCCGCCGACGTCCGCCTCGGCGACCACCGCGACCTCGACGCCCTCCTCGCCGTCGCCGACGGCGCCACCGTGGTGACCTTCGACCACGAGCACGTGCCCACCGAGCACCTGCGTGCCCTGGAGGCCGCCGGGCACCGGGTCGCGCCCGGCCCGGACGCGCTGGTGCACGCCCAGGACAAGCTGGTCCTGCGCCGGGCGCTGGCCGCGGCGGGGGAGCCGCAGCCGGCCTGGGCCGAGGTCGCCTCCGTCGACGAGGTCGCGGCCTTCGGCGACCGGCACGGCTGGCCGGTGGTCATCAAGACGCCGCGCGGCGGCTACGACGGCAAGGGCGTCTTCGTCGTCGACGCCCCGGACGACGTCGCGGAGATCTTCACCCGGTACGACGTCCTGCTGGCCGAGCAGCGGGTCCCGATGGTCCGGGAGCTGTCGGCGCTGGTCGCCCGCTCGCCCTTCGGCCAGGTCGCGGTCTGGCCGGTGGTGGAGACCGTGCAGCGCGACGGCATCAACACCGAGGTGCTCGCCCCGGCACCGGGGCTGGACGAGGCCGCCGCGACCGCCGCCCAGGAGCTCGCGGTGCGGGTGGCCGACCGGGTCGGCGTCGTCGGCGTGCTCGCCGTCGAGCTGTTCCAGACGGCGGACGGCGTCCTGGTCAACGAGCTGGCCATGCGGCCGCACAACTCCGGGCACTGGACCATCGAGGGCTCGCGCACCAGCCAGTTCGAGCAGCACCTGCGCGCCGTCCTCGACTACCCCCTGGGCGGCACCGCGATGGCCGCGCCGGTCGTCGTGATGGCCAACGTGCTCGGCGGGCGCGCGGCCGCGGAGGGCTGGACCGGGCCGTCGCTGGACGAGCGGGTGCACCACCTCATGGCGCACTGGCCCGACGTGAAACTGCACTGGTACGGCAAGGGCCAGCGCCCCGGTCGCAAGCTCGGCCACGTCACGGCCCTGGGCACCGACCTCGACGAGGTGCGCGCCCGGGCGGGCGCGGCGGCCCGCTACCTGGCCGACGGCGAGGTCGATCCGGCGTTCGCCTTCCCGACCGAGCACTGAGGAGCGGCGTGGACCCGATCGTCGGCATCGTCATGGGCAGCGACTCCGACTGGCCGGTGATGGAGCCCGCCGCCGCGGCGCTGGCCGAGTTCGGCGTCCCGTACGAGGCGCACGTGGTGTCCGCGCACCGCACGCCGCGCCGGATGCTCGAGTACGCCGAGACCGCCGCCGGGCGGGGGCTGCGGGTGGTCATCGCCGGTGCCGGGGGAGCGGCCCACCTGCCCGGGATGGTCGCGGCGGCCACGCCGCTGCCGGTCATCGGCGTCCCGCGTCCGCTGGACCGGCTCGACGGGCTGGACAGCCTGCTGTCGATCGTGCAGATGCCGGCGGGAGTGCCGGTCGCGACGGTGTCCATCGGCGGGGGCCGCAACGCCGGGCTGCTCGCCGTGCGGATCCTCGCCGCCGCCGACCCGGAGCTGCGGGCCGCCGTCGAGCGCTTCCAGGCCGACCTCGCCGAATCCGTGGTGGCCCGGGACGCCACGCTGCAGGAGCGGCTCGCTTCCCACGGATAGCAGGACGTCCTACTATCCGTACCCGTGGGTAACAACGCTGCGGGGCTGTACGCCCTCACCGAGGAGCACCAGGCGGTCCGCGAGGCGGTCCGCGATCTCGCCGAGCGGGAGATCGCGCCCCACGCCGCCGAGGTCGACGCCGACTCGCGCTTCCCGGTCGAGGCGCAGAAGGCGCTCACCGCGGCGGGCTTCCACGCCACCCACATCCCCGAGGCCTACGGCGGCGAGGGCGCCGACGCGATCGCGACCTGCATCGTGATCGAGGAGGTGGCCCGGGTCGACGCGTCCGCCTCGCTGATCCCGGCGGTCAACAAGCTGGGCTCGATGCCGGTCATCCTGGCGGCGTCCGAGGACCTCAAGCAGCGGGTGCTGCGGCCGATCGCCGCCGGCGACGCGATGATCAGCTACGGCCTCTCCGAGCGGGAGGCCGGCTCGGACGCCGCCGCGATGCGGACCCGCGCGCGCCTGGACGGCGACAGCTGGGTGCTCAACGGCACCAAGGCATGGATCACCAACTCCGGGATCTCCGAGTGGTACACGGTCATGGCGGTCACCGACCCGGAGCAGGGTGCGAACGGCATCTCCGCCTTCGCCGTCCACCGCGACGACCCCGGTTTCGCGGTGGGCCCCAAGGAACGCAAGATGGGCATCAAGGGCTCGCCCACCTGCGAGCTGTACTTCACCGACTGCACCATCCCGGCCGACCGGGTCATCGGCGAGCCCGGCACCGGCTTCAAGACCGCGCTGCGGACGCTGGACTTCACCCGGCCGACCATCGGTGCGCAGGCCGTCGGCATCGCGCAGGGCGCGCTGGACGCGTCGGTGGCCTACGTCAAGGAGCGCCGCCAGTTCGGCAAGGCGGTCGGCGAGTTCCAGGGCGTGCAGTTCATGCTCGCCGACATGGAGATGCGGATCGAGGCGGCCCGCCACCTGGTCTACGTCGCCGCGGCCGCCGGCGAGCAGGGCCGCCCCGACGTCACCCGCGTCTCCGCCTCGGCCAAGGCGTTCGCCTCCGACGTCGCCATGCAGGTCACCACCGACGCCGTCCAGCTCTTCGGCGGGGCCGGCTACACGCAGGACTTCCCGGTCGAGCGGATGATGCGCGACGCCAAGATCACCCAGATCTACGAGGGCACCAACCAGATCCAGCGCATGGTGATCGCGCGGAGCCTGCTGAAGTAGGCACAGGGTCCATCCGCGGAGCGCCCCCGCCCGGCCGCCGGGGATGGCGGCCGGGCGGGCCGGGGTCAGCCCAGGGTCGCGGTGTCGATCACGAACCGGTAGCGGACGTCGGAGGCCAGGACGCGCTCGTAGGCGTCGTTGACCCGGTCGGCGGCGATGACCTCGACCTCGGCGCCGATGCCGTGCTCGGCGCAGAAGTCGAGCATCTCCTGGGTCAGGGCGATGCCACCGATCATCGAGCCGGCGTAGGTGCGCCGGCCGCCGATCAGCGACATCACGTTCAGGCTCAGCGGCTCCGCGGGCGCACCCACGTTGACCAGCGCCCCGTCCACGGCCAGCAGGGACAGGTACGCGTCGACGTCGATCGGCGCGCTGACGGTGTTGACGACGAGGTCGAACCGGCCGGCCAGCTGCGTGAACGTGTCCGGGTCGCTGGTGGCGTGGTAGTGGTCGGCACCCAGCCGCAGCCCGTCCTCCTGCTTCTTCAACGACTGCGACAGCACGGTGACCTCGGCGCCCATGGCGTGCGCCAGCTTGACGGCCATGTGGCCGAGTCCGCCGAGGCCGACGACGGCGACCTTCTTGCCGGGACCGGCGCCCCAGCGACGCAGCGGGGCGTAGGTCGTGATGCCCGCGCAGAGCAGCGGCGCGGCGGCCGCGGGGTCGATGCCGTCCGGCACCCGCAGGACGTGGTCGGCGTCCACGACGACGTGGGTGGAGTAGCCGCCCTGGGTCGTGCTGCCGTCGCGGTCGGTGCCGGCGTAGGTGGGGACCATGCCCTGGAGGCAGTACTGCTCGTCGCCGTTGCGGCAGTTGGTGCACTCGCCGCAGGAGTTCACCATGCAGCCGACGCCGACGCGGTCGCCGACCCGGTGCCGGGTGACGTCGGCACCGACCTCGGTGACGACGCCGACGATCTCGTGGCCGGGGACGACCGGGAAGGGCTGCGGGCCCCAGTCGCCGTTGACGGTGTGGATGTCGGAGTGGCAGATGCCGGCGTACCGGATCTCGATGAGGACGTCGTTCGGGCCGACATCCCGGCGCTCGATGGTGGTGGGGGTCAGGGGCCGGCCGGCGGCGGGGGCGGCGTAGGCGTTGACGCGCATGCGGGAGTGCTCCTCGTTCAAGGGCTTCGGGGTGGTGGCCGTCAGTCGACGGCGGGGGCGGCGGCGTACTCCTCGTCGGTGACGGGGGTCAGCCAGTGGATGACGGCGTGGTCGGCGTCGCCCTCGTTGATGGCCAGGTGGACCATGAGCCGGTTCGGCGCGGCGCCGTGCCAGTGCTCCTCGTCGGCCTGGAACAGGACGCGGTCGCCGGGGCGGATGACCTCGACCGGTCCGCCCCGGCGCTGGCACAGGCCGACGCCCTCGGTGACGAAGACGGTCTGGCTCAGCGGGTGGCGGTGCCAGTGGGTGCGGGCGCCGGGCATGAAGTGCACCAGGTTGGCGGTGACGCGGGACGGCGCGGGCGCGGCGGCGATGGCGTCGATGTACACGTCGCCGGTGAACCGGTCGGTGGGCCCCTTGACGGTGTCGATCGAGCTCCGGGTGATCTGCACGGTCGTTCCTCTCCCCGGGGGTGCGGTGTGCTCGTCGGTCAGGGGCGCAGGAGCGTCTTGCCGGCGCGGCGCTCGTCCATGGCGCGGTAGCCCTCGGCGGCTTCGTCGAGCGGGAGCTCGAGGTCGAAGACCCTGCCGGGGTCGATGGTCCGGTTCCAGATGAGGTTGATCAGGTCGGGCAGGAACCGGCGCACCGGGGCGGGTCCGCCGTGCAGGTGGACGCCGGAGAAGAACAGCTCCTCACCGGGCAGTGCCACACCGTGGGCGACGCCGACGTAGCCGACGTGCCCGCCGGGGCGGGTGGCCTGCATCATCGACTCCTGGGTGCCCACGGCCTCGATCACCGAGTGCGCGCCCAGGCCGCCGGTGAGCTCCTTGATGCGGGCCACGCCCTCGTCGCCGCGCTCGGCGACGAGGTCGGTGGCGCCGAACTCCAGCGCCAGCTCCTGCCGGTCCTCGTGCCGGCTCATCGCGATGATCCGCTCGGCGCCCAGTTGCTCGGCCGCCAGGACGCCGAGCAGGCCGACGGGCGCCGTCACCGACCACGGCGACGGTCCTGCCGGGGCCGGCCTCGGCGGCGACGGCGGCGAACCAGCCGGTGCCGAGCACGTCGGAGGCGGCCAGCAGGCCGGGGACCAGGTCGTCGGCGGGCATGCCCGGGGTGGCGACGAGGGTGCCGTCGGCCAGCGGGATGCGGGCGTACTGCGCCTGCGCGCCGGTGGGGGCGCCGGGCTGCCGGTCGACGCAGTGGGTCTGGTACCCGGCCCGGCAGATCTCGCAGGTGTTGTCGGAGGCGAAGAAGGAGCCGACGACGAACTGGCCGGGCGCGATCGTGCTGACCGCGCTGCCGACCTCCTCGACGACGCCGACGTACTCGTGACCCATCGGCGACGGCCCGTTGACGGCCTCGACGCCGCGGTAGGGCCACAGGTCCGAGCCGCACACGCAGGTGGCGGCCAGGCGGATGACCGCATCGGTGGGCTGCTCGATCGCCGGGTCGGGGCGGTCCTCGACGCGGACGTCGCCGGGGGCGTGCAGGACTGCTGCTCGCAAGACGGTGCTCCTTCGGAGGCGGTTGAGTTGTCCACCCCACCGAACCGCGCCGGACGCACGCGCGGGGGGTCGGGTTTGTGGGGGGTGGAAGCACGACCTCCCTGGACCGGCGGGTCGCCGTACCGTCGATGCGGTGGACAACCGCTCCGACATCCGCGACTTCCTCGCCAGTCGCCGGGCCAGGATCACCCCGGAGCAGGCCGGGCTGCTCCCCGGCGGTGGCCGGCGGCGGGTCCCCGGGCTGCGCCGCGAGGAGGTCGCCGTCCTCGCGGGCGTGAGCACCGACTGGTACACCCGGCTGGAGAAGGGGCACATCGCCGGCATCTCCGACGGCGTCCTCGACGCCGTCTCGCGGGCGCTGCAGCTGGACGAGGCCGAGCGGACCTACCTGTTCGACCTGGCTCGCGCCGCCGCCAAGCCGACCCGCGCGCCGCAGCGCCGCAGCAAGGCCCGGATCCAACCGCGGGTGCAGTGGATGCTGGACTCGATGACGGGGTCGGCCGCGTTCGTCGCCAACGGCCGCCTGGACATCCTCGCGACCAACACCCTGGGGTGGGCACTGCACTCACCGGTGTTCGACAGCCCGCGGCGGCCGGCGAACTTCGCCCGGTTCCAGTTCCTCGACCCGCAGGCGCACGACTACTACCAGGACTGGGAGGGCGCGGCCAACACCACCGTCGCCCTGCTCCGCGCCGAGGCCGGCCGCCGTCCGCACGACACGCAGCTGCGTGAACTCGTCGGGGAGCTCTCGACGGTCAGCGAGGAGTTCCGGACCCGCTGGGCCGCCCATGACGTGCGTATCCACCACAACGGCGCCAAGCAGTTCCACCACCCCGTCGTCGGCACTCTCGACCTCAGCTACTGCACCCTCGACCTGCCCACCGAGGATCGCTCGGACCTCCGCCTGACCGTCTACACCGCCGAACCCGGGTCAGCGTCCGAGGACGGCCTCAAGCTGCTGGCCAGCTGGGCGGCCACCGCCGACGCGACCGCCCCCGCGCCAGAGCGGCCCTGAGCCCACCCGCGAGGACGTCGGCGGCCAGGGGAACTCCTGGCAGTGTCGCCCAGTACGCTCCTCGCTCTACTGTCTGCGCATGCGCGCAGATGACCAGGTGTGCCGACGACCCCTGCCGGACGACCAGGTCGACCTGGTCGTCGAGGGGTTCCGGATGCTCGCCGACGGCACCAGGGTCCGGATCCTCTGGGCGCTGATCGGCCGGGAGCTGTCGGTCAACGAGTTGGCGGCCCAGGTCGGGAAGCCGCCCGCGTCGGTGTCCCAACACCTGGCCAAGCTCCGCATGACCCGCATGGTGCAGACCCGGCGGGAGGGCGCCCAGGTGTTCTACCGGCTGGACAACGAGCACGTGGCCCAGCTGGTGACCGATGCCATCCACAACGCCGAGCACACCAGCCCGGGTGTGCCGGGGCACCACCTCGCCGACTCCGACCTGGTGCAGCTGCACAGCGGTGCCGAGAGGGCATGAGATGGGCTCGCGGCACGCCCACGCCGGCCACGACCACCGCCATCCGCACCACCACGACCACCCCCGAGGCGTGCGCGGCTGGGTGACCGGCCTCGTCCGCCCCCACAGCCACGACGCGACCGCCTCGGTCGACGCGGAGCTGGAGTCCTCGGTCCGGGGCATCCGCGCGGTGAAGACGAGCCTCGTCGCGCTGGGGGTGACGTCGGTCCTGCAGGCGCTCGTCGTGGCCGCCAGCGGCTCGGTGGCCCTGCTGGCCGACACGGTCCACAACGCCTCCGACGCGCTGACCGCGGTGCCGCTGTGGATCGCCTTCGTCGTCGGACGACGGGCCGCCACCCGGCGCTACACCTACGGCTACGGCCGCGCCGAGGACCTCGCGGGCCTCGTCGTCGTGGCGATGATCGCCGTGTCCGCGGTCCTGGCCGCCGTCGAGGCGATCCGCCGCCTGGGTCAGCCGGCGCCGGTCGAGCACCTGGGCTGGGTCGCCGCAGCCGGACTGATCGGCTTCCTCGGCAACGAACTGGTCGCGGTCCACCGGATCCGGGTCGGGCGCAGCATCGGATCGGCCGCGCTGGTCGCCGACGGACTGCACGCCCGCACCGACGGCTTCACCTCCCTGGCCGTGCTCGCCGGCGCGGGCGGCGTCGCCGCGGGGTTCCCGCTCGCCGACCCCGTCGTGGGACTGCTCATCACCGTCGCCATCCTGGCCGTGCTGCGCACCGCCGTCCGTGACGTCTACCGCCGGCTCATGGACGCCGTCGATCCCGAGTTGGTCGACCGGGCGGAGCTGGCGCTGCTCGTCACCCCCGGCGTGACCGCGGTGCGCGGCGTGCGGATGCGCTGGATCGGCCACTCGCTGCACGCCGAGGCCGACCTCGACATCGACGGCCACGTCAGCGTGGCCGACGCCCACCGGCTCGCCCACGACGCCGAGCACCGGCTCACCCACTCGATCCCGAAGCTCCGCAGCGCCGTCGTCCACGCGTACCCGCCCACGAGCCGGACGTGGCGGCCCGGTCGTGACCGCGCCACCGGCGGCCGTGGCGGCGAACGAGGCGCTGGTGGTCCGCGCGGTCGCCGAGGTCATCAACGGTCGCCCCCTCGACGCGGTCGACGAGCTGTACGCCCCCGGGATCGCGCATGCGGCGAAGGACTGGGTGGCGCCGTTCCGGGCCGCACCCCCCGACGTCCGGATGGAGGTCGCCGCCCTCGTCGGGAGGGCTACGGCGTCGTGGGGCACGTCCGCGGCTCGGGCACCCGGACCGGCGCCTGGAGGGGTCGTCCGCCCGGACGACGACGACCGCCGCCGCCAGTTCCGCGGGCGCAGCACCACCACCTGACCGGACCCGGCCGCGGCAGAGGGCCTGACAGCATCGCGGCCATGACGGTCGCCCGGTCCCTGCTGCTGTTCGCCCTCGCCGCGCTGGCCGAGATCGGCGGTGCGTGGCTGGTCTGGCAGGGCGTGCGGGAGCACCGCGGCTGGATGTGGATGGGTGCCGGAGTGGCTGCCCTCGGCGTCTACGGCTTCGTCGCCACGCTGCAGCCCGACGCCCACTTCGGGCGGGTCCTGGCCGCCTACGGCGGGGTCTTCGTCACCGGCTCGCTGGCGTGGGGCGTCATCGCCGACGGCTTCCGGCCGGACCGCTACGACGTCGTCGGGGCGCTCATCTGCCTGGTCGGGTGGCCGTGATCATGTACGCGCCCCGCACCGCCTGACCGAGCTCCCCGACGGTCAGGCGCGCCGGCGACCGAGGGGGGTGAGCCCCCGCGGCTTCACCACGGCGAGCGCGGTGGCGCCGATGAGCGCGAGCAGTGCGGCGGCCGCGTCGACCAGCAGCTGCACCTGCATGTGGCGGGCATCGGCGCCGAAGGCCGCACCGCTGGCCGCGAGCTCGCCGAGGTGGCCGATCGGCTGGGTGTGCAGCAGCAGGAGGGCGGTGGACGCGACCGTGAGCGCCAGCTTGACCGCCACCCACCAGTGGCGCAGCAGGCCCCAGGGGGTGCCCAGCGACTGCAGCACGCCCGTGACCAGCGAGGCCAGCGCCAGCGGCACGATCACCGCCTCCGTGAGGATCTCGGCGCCGACGTGGGCGCCGCGCACCGTCGCCGCGTCCCGCCCGGTCAGGCCGGCGGCGGCCAGGGCGAGGAACGCCGCCACCGCGCCGAGCCAGCCCACCGAGGTGACCACGTGCACCGTCAGTGACCACCGACGGAGGGCTGCCGGCATGAGCGCGGCGTTCACCGCGGCGCCGCGGCCGGTCCGTCGTTGCTGGAGGCGCCGGCGCCCGCGGTCAGGCCGAGGTGGTCGCCCGGGCCGCCCACACCGTTGCCGGTGGCGTGCAGCACCGCGACCAGCAGGACCAGGAGCAGCACGAGGGCGCCGAGGACCTTCACCCAGCGCGGTGTCCCGCCCGACCGCTCGGCTCCCGGCGTCGGGCCGGTGGACGGATCGGTCATGCCTGCTCCCCTGGTGGCGCCAGTGCACACCGGCATCGGATCGAGACAACCTGTCTACACCATGTGCGGTGCGTCCCGCTCGTATGCTGGCCACGTGCCCAGGCTGTGGACGGAGACGATCGCCGATCACCGGCACGCGGTCCGCGACGCCGTCCTCGATGCGACTGCCGAACTGGTCGCCGAGCACGGTCTGGCCGGGGTGGCGATGTCCCAGATCGCCGAGCGCGCCGGCATCGGCCGCGCCACGCTGTACAAGTACTTCGCCGACCTCGACGCGGTGCTGCGCGCATGGCACGAGCGGCAGGTCGGACGCCACCTCGAGCAGCTGGTGGCGGCCGCCGACGGCGCCCACCGCGATGTCCGGGCCCGCCTGGCGGCCGTGCTGCGCGCCTACGCCACGTCCACCGGTCGGCACGACGGCTCACCCCTCGCGGTGTCGCTGCACGGCGGGGAGCACGTGGGGCGGGCCCATGCGCACCTGCGCGCCTTCATCGGCGACCTGTTGGCGGAGGGTGTCCGCGCCGGCTGCGTGCGCGGCGACGTGCCCGCCGACGAGCTCGTCGGCTATGTCCTGGCCGCCTCCTCAGCCGCGGCCGGCCTCCGCGGTGCGGCTGCGCGGGAGCGGCTGGTCGACGTCATCCTGGACGGGCTGCGTCCGCTCGCCTGACGCCGGGCTGCGGCGTCAGGACGGATCAGCCGCTCAGCACGTCGGTGAACGTCCGCCCGCCGTCCCGGGTCTCGAGGACGCCTGCAGCGGTCACCACGGCGATCCGCAACCTGCCCTCGACCGTGGTCGCCGCCACCGCCTCCGGTGGTGACCCCAGCTCCGGCCCCTCCTGCCACGTGGTGGCGGCATCGGTGCTGGTCCACAGGGTGCCCCCCGGGTCGACGCCGACCGCGGTGGTGCTGTCGGCCCAGGCGGCCACCTGCAGCGGCGGCGGACCGTCGACCGCGGTCCAGGAGGTCCCGCCGTCGGTCGACCGCAGCAGGCCCTGTGCGGTGGTGGCCAGCACCGGGCCGCCGTCCGGGGTGGCGGCCAGCGTGTGCGGTTCGGCCGGGATCTGCAGCTGCTGCCAGGCCCGGCCGTCGGTGCTGGCCACCAGCGTCCCGTCGTAGCCGAGGACCCCGGCGGCGCTGACGGTCAGGGCGTGGAAGTCCGACTGCCCCTGCCGGGACACCGGCGTCCAGGTGTGTCCGCCGTCGGTGCTCTCGATCAGCCCGACCGGCTGGGGGAGGTCGACGTGCGGGCCCGGATGGCCGGACGCCAGGTAGTGACCGGGGCCGGCGACGGTGAAGCCCATGAGGTCGATCACCGGGCCCACCGGGGTGGGCGCACCGCCGGCGACCTCGACCAGGCCGTGGTGGGTGGCCAGCCGCAGGGAGCCGTCCTCGGGGTCGAATGCCGCGCCGTGCACGTGGGTGAGCTCCAGCGGTGACGTGGCGGACGCCGGCGGGTCGGCCGCCGGTGCCGGCCCGGCGCCCGAGCAGCCGGCCAGCAGCGTGCCGAGGACCGTCGCGACGGCGCCCACGGCGAGCGCGCGGGCGGAGGGGGTGGTGGAACGGGTCAGGGGCATGCGGGTCCTCCGGGCTGCGCGAGTTGAGCGGCGGACGCCCCACGGCGGGGCGGGGCCGGGTCTGGCCCGCCCCGCCGCGGGTCGGACTCAGCCGCCGAGCTCGGCGAGCAGCTGTCGCATCTCGGCGATCTCGGCCTGCTGCGTGTCGCGGATCTCCTCGGCCATCGCGATCGCGTCGGGGTTCTCGCCCTCGGCGATCTCGGTCTCGGCCATCTGCACCGCCCCGTCGTGGTGGGCGGTCATCATCTCGAGGAACGCCCGGTCGAACTCGGCGCCTGACGCGTCGGCAAGGGCCGTCATCTCCTCGGCGGACATCGTCCCGCCCATGTCGCCGTGGTCCGTGCTCCCGTGGGCCGTGCCGACGGGACCGGTGGCCTCGGCGCCCCAGGCCTCGAGCCACCCGGACAGCGTCTCGATCTCGGGGGCCTGGGCGGCCTCGATGCGGGCGGCGAGGTCTGCCACGCGGGGGTCGGCGGCCCGGTCGACGGCCAGCCGGGCCATCTCCACGGCCTGCTCGTGGTGGGGGAGCATGCCCTGGGCGAAGGCGACGTCGGCGTCGTTGAACCGGGCCGCGGTGTCGTCGGACGCGCTCGCGGAGGCGCTGGCCGACGAGCTGCCGGACATGCCCGACATCCCCTCGTGGCCGGAGTCGCCGGAGCAGCCGGCGAGGGCGAGCGTGCCGGCGAGCAGGGCGCCGGTCAGGCCGGGACGGCGTGCGGTGGTGCGGGTCATCGGGGTGATCTCCTGTGGTCGTCGCTGGGTGCAGGCGTGCGTGGACCGCCGCCGCGGCAGCTGTGCTGGGACGGGACGGTCGAGCAGTGGACCTACGTGCGCAGGACGCAGAGGGAGAACAGGTCCGGAGGCCGCGGCGGGGTGGGCCAGAACAGCCCGCGGAGCCGCACCGGCGATGCGGTGGGCCATGGCTGTCGGAGGGCGGCGAGGGCGAGGAGGATCGCCAGGCCGGCTGCGAGCACGGCCAGGCAGACGGCCCACAGGTGGCCGGGCAGGCCGTGCCAGTGGCCCGGTGCACTGCCCGCGGTGGTGGCCGGCGCGGCGTCGTGGTGGGTGGCCGGTGGAGCCGTCGCTGAGACGTCCGCCCCGTGATCCGCCGCGGATCCGCTCAGGTGTGCGTCGATGGCCGTGAGCGCGACCGACAGGGCCGCGGCGTCCCCGCCGTGGACGCCGTGCACGACGCCGTCGGCTGCCGAGCCGCACTGCAGCCCGTGCCCGAGGAGGACCGCGGCGAACAGCAGTGCCGCCGCCCAGCCCCGCGCCGCCGTCCCCACGCGGTCGAGGCTACGAGCCCGCCGGCGCAGCACCGCGTCCTGGCCCGGCGCTCGGACCGCTGACGGACACCGATGCGGACGTGACCGGCGGCACACACTCTTGCGGAATGTACCCCCCGGGGGTACAACTTGTACCGCATACCACTAGGGGGTATCCACCCCGGTTCGGAGAGGGGAACGCCGTGAGCACCACCGACTACGCCGTTCGCGGCATGACCTGCGGCCACTGCGCCGGCGCGGTGACCGAGGAGGTCTCGAAGATCCCGGGCGTCACCGGCGTGCAGGTCGACGTGGCCGCCGGCCGGGTGACCGTCGAGGCCGACCAGCCGGTGTCCGCCGACGCGGTCGCCGCCGCCGTCGACGAGGCCGGTTACGAGGTCGTGCCCGCCTGATCCCGGTCCGGACGGAGCGCCGACCTCGGCCGGAACCGGCGCTCCGTCCCGCCCACAGCACGAGGAGGACGACATGGCCGGCTACACCCACGCGAAGGACGAGCACCGCACGCGGCTGCGTCGCATCGAGGGCCAGATCCGTGGACTGCAGCGCATGGTCGAGGAGGACGCGTACTGCATCGACATCCTGACCCAGGTGTCGGCGGCGACCCGCGCCCTGCAGTCGTTCTCCCTCGGCCTGCTCGACGAGCACCTGGCCGGATGCGTGGTCGACGCCGCGCAGAAGGGCGGCCCCGAGGCCGACGCGAAGGTGCGCGAGGCATCCGAGGCGATCGCCCGTCTCGTCCGCTCCTGAACCGGAGGACCTGCGATGAACACCCCCGCCAGACTCGGCGCCTACGCCCTCGGGCTGGTCGCCGTCCTCGGCACGGCCGCCGGCATCGGTTCCGCGGTCGGCCCCGTCGGCCCGGCCGCGACCACGCACGACACCGGACCCCACCTGGAGTCCCCGACGGACACCACTGCACCGCAGACCTTCGCCGTCCCCGGCGCCCACCTGCCCGGCGGGCTGCAGGTCTCCCAGGACGGCTACACCCTCGACGTCGCCCGCCAGTTGCCGGCCGGCGCGGCCACCCCGGTGTCCTTCCGGGTCCTCGGCCCCGACGGGCGCCCGGTCACCGCCTACGACACCGCCCACGACGAGGACCTGCACCTGATCGCGGTCCGCCGGGACCTGAGCGGCTACCAGCACGTGCACCCCGACCTGGCCGCCGACGGCACCTGGTCGGTCCCGCTGCACCTGACCGCCGGGACGTGGCGGCTGTTCGGCGACTTCGACCCGGCCGGTCCGGACGCCGCACTCGTGCTGGGTGCCGACGTCGCCGTCGCCGGCGACCACGCGCCCCAGCCGCTGCCCGAGCCCTCGACCTCGACCGAGGTCGACGGCTACACCGTCACCCTCGACGGCGAGCTGGTGCCCGGCCAGGAGTCCCGGCTGACCCTGTCGGTCGCCCGGGACGGGCAGCCGGTCACCGACCTGCAGCCCTACCTGGCCGCCTACGGGCACCTGGTCGCGCTGCGCGACGGGGACCTGGCGTACCTGCACGTGCACCCGGCCGGTGAGCCCGGCGACGGCACCACCGCGCCCGGGCCGGACGTCACCTTCTCCGCCACCGCCCCCTCGGCCGGGGACTACCGGCTGTTCCTGGACTTCCGGCACGGCGACGTCGTGCGCACCGCCGAGTTCACCGTCCGCGCCGGCGACACCGCCCCGGCGGCCACCAGCGCCGGCGGCACCACGGCGACTCCGGGCCCGACTGACGGTGGCAGCGGCCACATCGACGACGGCCACGGCCACGGCTGAGGCGACGCACGTCCGATCCCAACCCCAGCAGTCCCGAAGGAAGAAGACGATGAGCTCCGCGATCGAGCGCACAACCCCACCGGCCGCAGCCGGCGGAGGCCAGGTCGAGCTGGCGATCGGCGGGATGACCTGCGCCTCGTGCGCCGCGCGCATCGAGAAGAAGCTGAACAAGCTCGACGGGGTCACCGCCACGGTCAACTACGCCACCGAGAAGGCGAAGGTCAGCTTCACCGGTGACGTCACCCCCGCCGACCTCGTCGCGACGGTGGAGCAGACCGGCTACACCGCCCGGCTACCCGAGCCGCGGCCGCCCCGCCCTGCCGAGCCGGCCGACGACGACGCGACCCGGCCGCTGCGGCAGCGGTTGCTGATCTCGGCCGTCCTCACCGTCCCGGTCATCGCGATGGCGATGATCCCGGCGCTGCAGTTCACCTCCTGGCAGTGGCTGTCGCTGACCCTGGCCGCGCCGGTCGTCGTCTGGGGCGCCTGGCCGTTCCACAGGGCCGCGTGGACCAACCTGCGCCACGGCGCGGCCACGATGGACACGCTCGTCTCGATGGGCACCCTCGCGGCGCTGGCCTGGTCGCTGTACGCGCTCTTCTGGGGCACCGCCGGCGAGCCGGGCATGACCCACCCGTTCGAGCTGACCATCGCCCGCACCGACGGGTCGGGGAACATCTACCTCGAGGCCGCCGCCGGGGTCACCACGTTCATCCTGGCCGGGCGCTACGTCGAGGCCCGCTCCAAGCGCCGCGCCGGCGCCGCGCTGCGTGCCCTGCTCGAGCTGGGCGCCAAGGAGGTCTCGGTGCTGCGCGGCGGGCGCGAGCAGCGCATCCCGACCGACCAGCTGGCCGTCGGCGACCTGTTCGTCGTCCGGCCCGGCGAGAAGATCGCCACCGACGGGGTGATCGCCGAGGGCTCCTCGGCGGTGGACGCCTCGATGCTCACCGGCGAGTCCGTGCCGGTCGAGGTCGGCCCCGGCGACACCGTGGTGGGTGCCACCGTCAACGCCGGCGGTCGGCTGGTGGTGCGGGCCACCCGGATCGGCGCGGACACCCAGCTGGCCCAGATGGCCCGGCTGGTCGAGGACGCGCAGAACGGCAAGGCCGCGGTGCAGCGCCTCGCCGACCGCGTCTCGGGCATCTTCGTGCCGGTCGTCATCGCCCTGGCCGTGGGCACCCTCGGCTTCTGGCTGGGCACCGGCGGCGGGCTGGCCGCCGCCTTCACAGCCGCGGTCGCCGTCCTGATCATCGCCTGCCCCTGCGCCCTGGGGCTGGCCACCCCGACCGCGCTGATGGTCGGCACCGGCCGCGGCGCCCAGCTCGGCATCCTGATCAAGGGCCCCGAGGTGCTGGAGAACACCCGCCGGGTGGACACCGTCGTCCTGGACAAGACCGGCACCGTGACCACCGGCCGGATGACCCTGCTCGACGTCGTCGTCGCCCCCGGCGAGGACCGCGAGCAGGTGCTGCGGCTGGCCGGCGCCCTGGAGGACGCCTCCGAGCACCCCATCGCTGCCGCCATCGCCAAGGGCGCCACGGAACGGGTCGGCACCCTGCCGCCGGTGGAGGGCTTCACCAACGTCGAGGGCCTGGGCGTGCAGGGCGTCGTCGACGGGCACGCGGTGCTGGTCGGCCGCACCCGGCTCCTCGAGGAGTGGTCGGTGCGCCTGAGCGCCGACCTGGAGCAGGCGAAGGCCGTGGCCGAGGCCGAGGGCAGGACCGCGGTCGCGGTGGGCTGGGACGGCGCCGCCCGCGGCGTCCTGGTGGTCGCCGACGCGGTCAAGGACACCTCCGCCGAGGCCATCGGCCAGCTGCGGAGCCTGGGCCTGACCCCGGTGCTGCTGACCGGCGACAACGCCACCGTCGCGCGCTCGGTCGCCACTGCTGTCGGCATCGACGAGGTGATCGCCGAGGTGCTGCCCGCCGACAAGGCCGCCGTCGTCACGCGGCTGCAGGACCAGGGCCGGGTCGTGGCGATGGTCGGCGACGGCGTCAACGACGCCGCCGCGCTCGCCCAGGCCGACCTGGGCCTGGCGATGGGCACCGGCACCGACGTCGCGATCGAGGCCGGCGACCTCACCCTGGTCCGCGGGGACCTGCGGGCCGCCGCCGACGCCATCCGGCTGTCCCGCAGGACGCTGGGCACCATCAAGGGCAACCTGTTCTGGGCCTTCGCCTACAACATCGCCGCGCTGCCGCTGGCCGCGGCCGGGCTGCTCAACCCGATGCTGGCCGGCGCGGCGATGGCGTTCTCCTCGGTGTTCGTCGTCTCCAACAGCCTGCGGCTGCGCCGCTTCCGCCCGCTGACCCCCGACCCGACCGACGAGGGCGCCGCTGCCCGCTCGACCACCGCGGTCGGCGGCGCACCCGCCGGCGCCACCCGCTGATCCGCCGTCCGGCCCGCTCGCAGACGGACCGGGCACACCGACCGAGGAGCAGGAATGGACCACTCCACGTACACCGAGCGCCCCACCGGCACGGCCCTGACCCGGCTGGCGGTGTCCGCCACGCTGCACTGCCTCACCGGCTGCGCGATCGGCGAGGTCCTCGGCATGGTCATCGGCACCGCGCTGGGCTGGTCGGACGTGTCGACCATCGTGCTCGCGGTCGCCCTGGCGTTCGTCTTCGGGTACTCGTTCACCATCGGCCCGGTTCTGCGTTCCGGGCTCTCGCTGCGCGCCGCGATCCCGGTCGCGCTGGCCGCCGACACCGTCTCCATCACCGTCATGGAGATCGTCGACAACGCCGTCCTGCTGCTGGTGCCCGGCGCGATGGAGGCCCACCTGGACAGCTGGCTGTTCTGGGGTGCGCTCGCGTTCGCGCTCGCCGTCGCCTTCGTCGTCACCCTGCCGGTCAACCGCTGGCTGATCAGCCGCGGCAGGGGTCACGCCGTCGTGCACGCCCACCACCGGGGCGGGCACGGGCACTCCTGAGCACCGCCCGGAGGACCGGGAGGCCGCTGTTAGCGTCGGCACATGTGTCCGATCCGTTCCGTGCAGCCGTCGGAGCACGGCGTGCTGTTCGCGGTCGACGAGCCGGGGGGGCGCTCGATCGACGTGCTGGTGGACGGACGCCGGATCTGGTCGTTCCGGGAGCCCGCGGAGGCCGCCCCCGCCGAGCTGCTCCCCACGGACCGGGAGGGGGCGGACCTCCGGTTCGCGCCGTGGCCCGCGGTGCTCCGTGACCGGCTCGTCGGCCGCTTCCGCGTGGACCTGCGGCTCGTGGACACGGGTGAGACCGCCGGCGCCGTCGCCGTCCTCGGCGACCCGTCGGCCCGGCCCGACCTGACCGACGTCCACGGGCGGCCCCTGGTGGTCAACAAGTGGCAGCGGCTCGGGCACACGCTCGCCGACGCCCCGCCGGGCATGGTCGACCGGATGCTCGACCACATGGACGAGATCCGGGACCAGCTCGTCGAGCGCCTGGGGCCGGTGGTGTTCGTGACCGGCGGCACGCTGCTGGGGCCGCTCCGCGACGGTGGAGCGCTGATCCCGCACGACGACGACGCCGACCTGGCGTACCTGAGCTCCCGGTCGCACCCGGCCGACGTCGCTCTCGAGCAGTTCGAGCTCGGCCGGCTGCTCCGGGAACGGGGGCACGAGGCCATCCGGCTGACGGCCGCGCACGTGCAGGTGCACTACGGGCACGAGGGCGTGCCGGACCACTACGTCGACGTCTTCGCCGGCTTCCACCTCGAGGGCTGGTGGTACCAGCACTTCGCGATCCGCGCGCAGGTGCCGCCGTCCGCCGTCCTGCCCCCGACCACCGTGGTGGTGGAGGGACGGGAGGAGCCGGCCCCCCGGGAGCCGGAGGTGATGCTCCGGGAGCTCTTCGGGCCGGGGTGGCGGGTCCCGGACCCGGCGTTCACCTTCGCCCTGCCGCGGAGCACGACCGACCGGTTCGCGCACTGGTTCGGCGACTACCACGCCGAGCGCGAGACGTGGGAGGACCTCGTCCTCATGGCCACCGGCCCGCTGCTGCCGGCGGAGGACCGGCCGAGCGGCTTCGCCGAGGAGGTCGACCGGCAGGCGCCCGCCGACCACGCGATCCTCGAGCTGGGCTGCGGGGTCGGGGTCGATGCCTGGGCGCTGGCCGGGCGCGGGCGGCACGTCCGCGCCGTCGACTTCTCGCGGCCCGCCCTGGAGGTGGCGCGGTCCCGGGACGCCGGAGCCGGGGGCCGGCCGGAGTTCGAGTCGGTCAACCTGCTCGACCTCCGGGCCGCGGTCCGGCTCGGTGCCCGCTGCGCGGCGGAGGACCGGCCGTGGACGGTGTTCGGCCGTCGGCTGCTCAACGCCCTGGACCCCATCCCGAGGGCCAACGTGTTCCGGCTCTGCGCGATGCTGCTGCGGCGCGGGGGCACGGCGCACTTCGACGTCGCCGATCCCGCCTACGAGGGGGTGCCGCCCCACCTGAGGCTGACCGTGGACCAGTTGGTCGGTGAGGCCGGCGCGGCCGGTCTGGTCCTGGCCGAGGCGAGCCGCCGGACCGAGCCCATGACGTGGATCGGCGCTCCCGACGAGCAGCTCGTGGAGCTGACCCGCATGACGTTCCGACGGAGGGCACGATGACCGAACAGGGAGATCCACCCCGCGGCCGGGCGCTGGTCCAGCGCCTGGCCCACCCGGTGCGCCGCGCGGTCGCTCCGGCTGCCCTCGAGCTGCGGGGGCAGGTCGAGGCGCTCAGCGCCGAGACCGTGAGCCTGCGCGCGGAGATCGCGACCCTGCGCGGGCAGGTCGAGGCGCTCTCCGCCGGCCTGGCCGAGGTCCGCGAGGACGCCGCCGGACTCCGCTCCCGGGCCGAGGCCGGCGACGCGCGGCTCGCGGCGGCCGAGGAGACCAACGACGGGCTGCGGGACGGGTTGGAGGAGGCGCGGCGGCTGAACCTCCGCGTCGCCGAGCTCGTCGACCTCGTCACCGAACTGGTCCTGCCGCTGCACGACCGGGAGATCAACCCGGCCGTGCTCGGCCGTCTCCGCCCGGACACGCTGTGAGGGCCGGGTCCGCACCCTCCACCCGCGTGGTCACGTTCGGCACGTTCGACGTCTTCCACGCCGGGCACCTGCGCCTGCTGGAGCGGGCGGCCGCCCTGGGCGACGAGCTCGTCGTGGGGGTCAGCTCCGACGAGCTGAACCTCGCCAAGAAGGGCCGTGCGCCGGTCTACCGGCTCGACGACCGGATGGCCATCGTGGCCGCCCTGCGCTGTGTCGACGGCGTGTTCGTGGAGCGGAGCCTCGAGGCGAAGCGGGACTACCTGGTCGAGCACCGCGCGGACGTGCTGGTCATGGGGGACGACTGGGCGGGCCGGTTCGACGAGTTCTCCGACACCTGCCGCGTCGTCTACCTGGCCCGCACCCCCTCGGTGTCGACGACGGCCATCATCGAGCAGATCCGGGCCGGCACCTGACGCTGCGGCACTGCCCGGTCGCAGGCGGCCGCGACCCCCGTACGAGGATGGGGGCGTGGTGAGACAACGCAAGGTCGGTCCCGAGGACGCCCGCTCCTGGCTGCTGGTCAACGGCGCCCGCACCGAGCTGTTCGACCGGGCCGCCGACTCCCGGGCCGACCAGATCGTGCTGGACATCGAGGACGCGGTGGACCCCGCGCACAAGGACGAGGCCCGCGCCGGCGTCATCGAGTGGCTCTCGTCGGGGGACCGGCCGGCCTGGGTCCGGATCAACGACCGCTCGACGCAGTTCTGGGACGACGACGTCGCGAAGCTGGCCGGGGTGCCCGGCCTGCTCGGCGTCATGCTCGCCAAGACCGAGGCCGCGGATCAGGTCACCGAGACCGCCGACCGGCTCGGCGGGTCGACCCCGGTCCTGGCGCTGGTCGAGTCGGCGCTGGGCATCGAGGAGGCGGTCTCCATCGCCCGCGCCCGCGGCGCCTTCCGGCTGGCCTTCGGCAGCGGCGACTACCGCCGCGACACCGGTACGAGCGCCGACGACCTGGCCATGGCCTACCCGCGCTCGCGGCTGGTCCTGGCCAGCCGGATCGGCGGGCTCCCGGGGCCCATCGACGGCCCGACGGTGAGCAGCAGCCACCCGGTGCTGCGCGAGCAGACCGCCGTCACCGTCTCCCTCGGGCTCACCGGCAAGCTGTGCCTGGACCCGGAGCAGACGCCCGTGATCAACGAGGTCATCAGCCCCACGCCGTCCGACGTGGCGTGGGCGCGGGACTTCCTGGCCGACTTCGAGGCCCGCGGGCGGGTCATCCGCGACGGCAGCGACAAGCCGCGGCTCGGCCGGGCCCGCAAGATCGAGCGGCTGGCGCTGACGTTCGGCGTCGAGCCGGCCTGACCGCCCCGGGGTCGCCCGCCCGCCTGCCCGTCCCGGCGGGCGGCCCCGCGCTCACTCCAGCAGCCGCGACACCCCGGCCAGCCGGGCGTCGCCGGCCATGGCGGCCAGCCACGCCGACCAGCCCGGCCGGGCCCGCAACGACTCCAGCGCGGCCCGTGCCGCGTCGCGGTCGCCCCGCCGCGAGGCGGCCAGCGCGGCGTAGAGGTCGCGGGCTCCCTCGGGCGCGAACAGCGCGAGGGTCTCGTAGTCGCCCTCGTCGTAGGCGCGCTGCAGGTTGCGCAGCATCCGCAGCTGCGCGACCGGGTCGCCGGAGTCGTCGACCCGCAGGTCCACCCGCACCCCGTCGTCCTCGTCGCTGGCCGGCGTGCCGCTCACCACCAGCAGCGCCGCGGACTGCCGCCCGCGCACGTCGCCGCCGGCGTCCTGGCCGGCGGTGAGCGCGGCCAGCAGCCGGTCGGGCAGATCGCCGCGGGCGGCGGTGTAGGCCTGCACCATCGCCGGCAGCACCTCGGCCGAGGCGAGCATGTTGCCCTGCACGCTCAGCTGGTCGCCGAGCTGGTGGCCGCTGACCGGGAACGAGCCGCGCCCGGTGTCGGCGGCGACCCGTCCGGTCGCGTCGAGGACGGCGATCTGCCGGTCGACGTCCTCGGCGGCGTGCGCCGCCGCCCGCACCAGGTCGGCGGGGTCGGCGCCGTCGGCGAGCCCGGCCAGCAGCGACTGGCCGAGCCCGCGCCGGCTGCGCGCCTGGACGGCGACCACCCCGACCCCCGGCCGGGCGCTGGGCACCGCCCGGCCGACGGCGAGGATGCACGAGGACACCGCGATGCCCAGCTCACCGGTCGCCGGGTCGCGGGCGACGACCGAGAAGGTCACACAGCTGCCGGGAGCGGCATCTCCCGCACGTCGTCGGCGACGGTGAGCGGGGCGCCGGTGGCGGCCTGGACCTCCTCGACGCTGACGCCGGGGGCGGTCTCGCGGAGGACGAACCCGTCCAGGGTGACGTCGACGACGGCGAGGTCGGTGACCACCCGGTCCACGCAGGCCTTGCCGGTCAGCGGCAGCGTGCACTCCTGGACCAGCTTCGGCGACCCGTCCCGGGCGACGTGCTCCATCATGATGATCACCGTGCGGGCGCCGTGGACGAGGTCCATCGCGCCGCCCATGCCGTTGACCATCTTGCCGGGGATGAGCCAGTTGGCCAGGTCGCCGCGGGGGTTGACCTGCATGGCCCCGAGGACGGCGACGTCGAGGTGCTGGCCGCGGATCATGCCGAAGCTCAGCGACGAGTCGAAGAAGCTGGCCCCGGGCAGGATCGTGACGGTCTCCTTGCCGGCGTTGATCAGGTCCGGGTCCTCCTCGCCCTCGACGGGGTAGGGGCCCACGCCGAGGATGCCGTTCTCCGAGTGCAGCACCACGTGCACGTCGTCGGGCACGAAGTTGGGCACCAGGGTCGGCATGCCGATGCCGAGGTTGACGTACTGGCCGTCCTCGAGCTCGAGGGCGACGCGGGCGGCGAGCTGGTCGCGGGTCAGGGTCATCGGGACGGGGCCTCCCCGGTCGTGTCGGTCGTGGCCTCCTCGCCGGCGGCGGCCGGCGCGGTGGAGTCGTCGGTGCGCGAGCGGGTGGTGCGCTTCTCGATGGCCTTGCCCTCGGGTCCGACGACGACCACCCGGTCGACGAAGACGCCGGGCAGGTGCACGTCCTCGGGCGTGATCTCGCCGGGCTCCACGAGCTCCTCCACCTCGGCGATGGTGACCCGCCCGGCCATCCCGGCCAGCGGGTTGAAGTTGCGCGCCGACTCGTGGAACACCAGGTTGCCGTGCCGGTCACCCCGCGCGGCGCGGACCAGGCCGAAGTCGGCGGTCAGCGCGGTCTCCAGCACGTACTGGCGGCCGCCGAACTCGCGGATCTCCTTGGGCGCGGAGGTCTCCACCACATTGCCGTCGGCGTCGTAGCGGACCGGGATGCCGCCGTCGGCGACCATCGTGCCCACGCCGGTGGGGGTGTAGAAGGCCGGGATGCCGGTGCCCCCGGCGCGCAGCCGCTCGGCCAGCGTGCCCTGCGGGGTCAGCTCCACCGACAGCTCCCCGCTCAGGTACAGCCGGGCCAGCTCCTTGTTGCCCCCGACGAACGAGCTGATCGTGCGGGTGATGCGCCCGGCGTAGAGCAGCACGCCGAGGGCCTTGTCGTCCACGCCGCAGTTGTTGCTGATCGTCGTCAGCCCCGAGGCGCCCTGTTCCAGCAGCGCGTCGATCAGCCTGATCGGCACCCCGCACAGGCCGAAACCGCCCACTGCGAGCACCGCGCCGTCGGGCACGTCGGCCACCGCCTCAGCGGCGCTGCCCACCACCTTGTCCATGCCGCACACCGTCCGTCCGTCCGGGCGGCTGGGCGGCTGCGTCAGGCAGGACGGCCCAGCTCGCGGATGCCGTCGATCGTCCGGCCGAGCGTAGCGGTGACCCTCTCGGCCGAGGCGCGCCCGGGCAGCAGCGACGGGTCGGGGGAGCGGACCAGCACGATCGACGCGCCGGCGGCCAGCGGGGCCAGCAGCCAGGCCACCGGCCCGGCCTCGGCCGCGGTGCGGTCGTCGACCAGCACCCGGTCGCCCTCGACCAGGCCCAGGCGAGCGGCCAGCTCCCGGGCGGTGTCGACCAGGCCGCCGAGGGTCAGCTCCAGCCCGCCCAGCAGCAGGCCCGGGGCGGCAGGGTCGGGCCGCTGCCAGGGGGTGAAGACGTCGCCGTGCCCGCGGACCTCGAGGGCGAAGTCGCGGGCGGGGCCGGCGTACCCGGTCATGCCCATCCCGAGGGGGTGCAGGGAGAGGCCGAGCAGCTCGGGGAGCTGCTGCTCCTCGAGCGGCGGCAGCCGGTCCTGCGCGGCCAGCACGACGTCGGCCTCGTCGAGCCGGCCGTCGTCCTCGGCCGCGGTGTCGAGGACCGTCGCCCCGCAGCTCCACACCCCCAGCAGCACCGCCGCGGTCTGCCAGTGCACCGGCAGGGCGACGGCGACCCTGCTGCCGCCGGTGACGTCGAACTCGTCCTGCAGCAGGTTGGCCGTCTTGGCCACCCAGTTGGCGAGGGTGGCCGCCGACAGCTCGACCCGCCCGCCGCCGAGGTCGTCGTAGGAGGTCAGCAGCGGCGCCGCCGGCGCGTGGCGCAGCGTGGCGGCGAGCAGGTCGGCGGGGGTCACGCCCCCAGTCTCCCAGGGTGCGACCCTCCTGCAGGGGCCGCCGCCGGCCTCCCCGCAGGGTCCCACCGGGAGCCTGCGAGCGGGGGGGCGGGGAGGTCCTTCTTCAGTAGATGCAGCCGGTGTCCGCCGCGGTGCGGGGGTCCTCGCCCTCGACCTCGGCAGCCGGGGCGGCCGGGTCCACGGCCTGGCCGACCGCGTTGAAGTCCGAGCCGAGCACGAGCTGCACCGTGCCGGAGGTCGCGTCCTCGCTGGCCTCCACGGCCGCGCCCGGGATCGCGGCGGCCAGCGTGGCGGCCAGGGCCTCGTCGCCCGCGGCGTGCCGGATGACGGTGGTGTCGTAGGAGGAGGAGTCGGCGTTGCCGGTCGTGCCGATGGCGAACCCGGCGGTCTGCAGCGCGCCGGCGGCCTGGGCGGCCAGCCCGGAGGTGCCCGAGCCGTTGTAGACGTCGACCGTCACCGCGGACGGGGCCACCGTCTCCGGCGCCGCCGGCGTCGTCGCGGCCGGCGCCTCCGGCTCGGCCGACAGGTCGGCGAAGAAGTCGTGCAGGGTGTCCTCGTCCTCCAGCCGGATGATCGAGCGGTTCTGCGCGTCACGGTCGGTGCCGACGTTCGGGATCGTCTGGAACTGGATGCTGCCCGCGGTCACCGACTGCATCTGCTCGGCCAGCCGGAACAGGTCCAGGCCCTGGTCGATGGTGAGCGACTGGGACGCGGCCTCGGTGAGCTCGCGCTGCTTGCCGAGGTCGAGCATGACGTCCTCGGAGAGCATCTTGCGCAGCACGCCGGCGATGAAGACCTGCTGGCGGACGATCCGGTCGAAGTCACCGCGCGGCAGGCCGTGCCGCTGGCGGACGAACTTCAGCGCGTCGGCGCCGCTGATGGTCTGGACGCCGGCAGGGAACACCGCGCCGGACCACTCGGAGTCGTCGACGGGCTCGCACAGGTTCACCTCGACGCCGCCGACCACGGAGCTGAGGTTGAAGAAGCCCAGCAGGTCGACCTCGGCGTAGTGGTCGATCTGCAGGCCGGTCAGCCCGCTGATCGTCTGCACCAGCAGGCGGGCGCCGCCGGCCTGCCGCTGCTCGTCGCTCGCGCTGTCCGGCGTCTCGGCGTAGCCGTACGCGTAGGCGGCGTTGAGCTTGTCCATCCCGTAGCCGGGGATCGCCACGTAGGAGTCGCGCGGGAAGGAGACGAAGGAGGCGCGCGACCCGTCGGCCGGGATGTGCACCAGGATCATGGTGTCGGTGTTGATGCCGGAGTCGGTGCCGGCGTTGAGGTCGGCCAGCTGCTCGTCGGTGAGGTTCGCCCGGCTGTCATTGCCAACCAGCAGCAGGTTCATCGCCTCGGGGGCGTCGCCCTTGTCGGCGTTGCCGTCGGTGGGGATGGCGTCGGTGCGGTTGACCGTGGCCTCCGCGACCTGACCGAGGTACCAGCCCCAGCCGGACCCGGCCAGCAGGACCACCGAGAGCACACCGGCGACGGCGCGTGCGGCGGTGGCGGCGCGACCGGTGCGCCGGCGCGGCTCCGGGGCCTGCTCGTCGGGGGAGTCGGCGGCCTGGTGCCGGGAGCGGGCGCGTCCCGAGCCGGAACGGCCGGCCCGCGGGTCCAGGCGCGCCGGCAGCTGCCGGTCGCCGCCCGCTGCGGGGGATCCGGGCTTCTTCGGGCTCACGTGGAGGTCCTTCCTCGTGCTGGTCCGCGCGGACACGACGCCGATCCGTCGTGACCGGGGCCGGCCTCGGTCGCACCGCCGGCGCGGCGGGCGTCGACCCGGGGGCTGCGGTCGATGCTAGGGGCGCGGTCAGCGCCCCCGGCTCACGTTCCGTGGCGAAACGGGACGGGTGTGACGAGCGGTGCCAGGGCGACGCGGCGGGCGCCCCGGCCGGAGGACCCGCGACACGCCTCACCCCGCGGGAGGATGCCCGGGCCGCCGGTGGACGGGAGGATCGGCGCATGCGCGTGCTCGTCACCGGGGGAGCGGGCTTCATCGGCTCGCACTACGTCCGGACCATGCTGACCGGTGGATACCCCGGGTTCGAGGACGCCGAGGTGACCGTCTTCGACAAGCTCACCTACGCCGGCAACCCGGCCAACCTGGCGCCGGTGGCGGACTCGCCCCGCTACCGCTTCGTCCGGGGGGACATCTGCAGCGCCGCCGACCTCGACGCCGCGCTGCCCGGCTCCGACGTCGTCGTGAACTTCGCCGCCGAGTCGCACGTCGACCGCTCGATCACCGGGGCGTCGGAGTTCGTGCTCACCAACGTGCTCGGCGCCCAGCAGGTCTTCGAGGCCTCCCTGCGGCACGGCGTCCGCCGGGTCGTGCACGTCTCCACCGACGAGGTCTACGGCTCGATCGACGAGGGCTCGTGGACCGAGGACCACGTCCTCGAGCCGAACTCGCCGTACTCGGCGGCCAAGGCCGGCGGCGACCTGATCGCCCGCGCGTACGCGAAGACCTACGGCCTGGACATCTCGATCACCCGGTGCAGCAACAACTACGGGCCCTACCACTTCCCGGAGAAGGTCATCCCGCTGTTCGTCACCAACCTGCTCGACGGGCACAAGGTGCCGCTGTACGGCGAGGGCGCCAACGTGCGGGACTGGCTGTTCGTCGACGACCACTGCCGCGGCATCCAGCTGGTCGTGGAGAGGGGCCGGCCCGGGGAGTTCTACAACATCGGCGGCGGCCGCGAGCTGTCCAACCGGGAGCTGACCGAGAAGCTGCTGGAGGCCACCGGCCGCGACTGGAGCTACGTGGAGAACATCGTCGACCCGCGCGGCGGCGGCCACGACCTGCGCTACTCGGTGGACTACTCGAAGACCGCCGGGCTCGGCTACGCCCCGCGGATGAGCTTCGAGGACGGGCTCGCCCTGACCGTGCAGTGGTACCGGGACAACCGGGCCTGGTGGGAGCCGCTCAAGGTCGCGGCGGCCACCGCCCGGGCATGAGCGGGGACGCCGCCACCGCCTGGCTGGTCACCGGGGCCCGCGGGCAGCTGGGCGGCGACCTGCTCGCCGTCCTGGCCGGCCGTCCCGGGGACTCCGTCACCGCGCTGGGGCGCGCGGAGCTGGACCTGACCGACGAGGCCTGCGTCCGCGCCGTCGTCCGCGACTGGCTGGCCGGCGTCCGGAGGGCCCGTCCCGTGGTCCTGAACGCCGCCGCCTACACCGCGGTCGACGCCGCCGAGACCGACGAGGACACCGCGCTGCTGGTCAACGGCCGCGCGCCCGGCTGGCTGGCCGAGGAGCTCGCCGGGCACGGGCGGCTGGTGCACGTCTCCACCGACTACGTCTTCGACGGGGAGGCCACCGAGCCCTACCCGGTGGACGCCCCCGTGGCGCCCCGCTCCGCCTACGGCCGCACCAAGGCGGCGGGGGAGCGCGCGGTCGCGGCCGCCGGGGGCGACACCACCGTCGTCCGCACCGCGTGGGTGTACGGGCGGCACGGCGGCAACTTCGTGCGCACCATGGCCGGGCGCGCGCTCGACGGGGCTCCGGTCTCGGTGGTCGACGACCAGGTCGGCTCGCCGACGTGGGCCGCCGACCTGGCCGCGGGGCTGGTGGCGCTCGGTGCCCGTCCCGGGCCGGTGCCCCCGGTGCTGCACCGCACCGACGCCGGCGCGGTCAGCTGGTACGGCCTGGCCCGCGCCGTCTACGAGGAGGTCGGCGCCGACCCCGGCCTGGTCACGCCGACGACGACCGCGGCCTTCCCGCGCCCGGCGCCGCGACCGGCGTGGTCGGTGCTGGACGGCAGCGCGTGGCTGGCCGCGGGGCTGCCGGCTCCGCGACCGTGGCGCACGGCCCTGCACCTCGCGCTGCAGGGGTGGCCGCCCCGCTGAGGCCCGGGTCCGTGGGACCCCCGTGGTCAGCGGGGCGGTACGAACCGGTTCTCCCGCATGTCGCGGTCGCGTCGGCTCAAGACCGACGGTGTACGCGCCGATGCTCTCCGTGGACCGATGCGCCCACGTACGGGGCGCAGCCGCCACGCTCCACCGGAGGACCAACCCCGTGCGTCGCCGCCTGCTCGCCGGAACGACCGCCGTCGTCGCCCTCACCGGCGCCGTCCTCGTGCTGCCCGTCGTGGCCGAGCCGGCCCCCGAGGCCGTGCCCGTCGAGACCTCGGTCGAGGAGGTGGCGATGGGCTCGTTCGACTCCCCGGCCCCCGCGGCCGAGGTGCAGGAGGGCACGACCGAGCCCGTCGAGGGGGTCCCGGCCACCGTGCCGACCCTCTCGGCGAGGGCCACCGACGTCGCCGAGTTCTCGCTCGTCGGCGTCACCTGGGCCCACGACCCGGCGGTCACCGACACCGTCGTGCAGGTGCGGGTCCGCGGCCTCGACGGCGCCTGGGGGGAGTGGACCGAGGTCGGTGCGGAGGACGTCGGTCAGGCCGCCGAGGCCGAGACGGGCACCCCCGTCCGCGGCGGGACGGCGCCGCTGTGGACGGGCCCGGCCACCGCGGTGGAGGCCGAGCTGGTCACCCGCTCCGGCGCGCAGCCCACCGACGTCCAGCTGGACCTGGTCGACCCGGGGGAGAGCGCGGCCGACGGAGCCCTCGGTGACCCCGACATCCAGGACACCGCCGACGCCGCGGTCGCCATCCCGCCGGTCTTCTCGCGCGCCCAGTGGGGCGCCGACGAGAGCCTCATGACCTGGGACCCGCAGTACGCCAGCACCATCAAGGCCGCGACGCTGCACCACACCGCCGGCTCGAACAGCTACACCGCCGACCAGGTGCCGGCGATCCTGCGCTCGACGTACACCTACCACGCGCGGAGCCTGGGCTGGGGCGACATCGGCTACAACGTCCTGGTCGACAAGTTCGGCCGGATCTGGGAGGGCCGCTCCGGCGGTCTGGCGAGCACCGTGGTCGGCGCGCACGCGGGCGGCTTCAACACCTCGACCTTCGGGGTGTCGATGATGGGCAACTACGACGTCGTCGACACGCCCCAGGCGATGGTCGACTCGGTCGCGGCGATCATCGCCTGGAAGTTCTCCCTGTACGGCGTGGACCCGAGGGGGACGACGACGCTCACGTCGGGCGGCACGGACAAGTACCCCGCGGGTGCCCGGGCGACGCTGCCGACGGTGTTCGGGCACATCGACACCAAGAGCACCGCCTGCCCCGGGAGGTACGGCTACGCGCGGCTGGGCGAGATCCGCGACAAGGCGGCCGCCCGGATGGCGAACACCAAGTCCCCGATCGCCACCCGCTACGACTCCGACGCCGGGCTGCGGGCGTGGCTCGGCGCGCCCGTGGGGAGCGAGCAGTCGGCGGCCGGCGTCACCTGGCAGGTCTACGCCAACGGCGCCCGGCTGTACTCCTCGCCGGTCGGTGGCGTCCGGCTGGTGCTCGGCGGCATCCTCGACCGCTACCTCGCCGCCGGCGGGCCGGCGGTGCTCGGACCGCCGATCACCGACGACGCACCCACACCCGGGGGCCGCGGCGCCTTCGTCCGCTTCCAGCACGGCGACGTCTACTGGTCGCCGGCGACCGGCTCGCAGCTGGTCCGCGGCGACATCCTGGCGGCGTGGCTGGCCGCCGGCGGAGCCACCGGCGGCCTCGGCTTCCCGACGACGAGCGACGCGCGGACCCCGGAGGGCCGTGGCTGGTTCGTGCGCTTCCAGGGCGCCGACATCTACTGGTCGGCGACCACCGGGGCCCGCATCGTCATGGGCTCCATCCGGGACACCTGGCTGGCGGCAGGGGGCACGTCCGGCTTCCTCGGCTTCCCCACGACCAGCGACACCCCTGCCGGCAAGGGGGCGTTCGTGCGGTTCCAGGGGGGCGACGTCTACTGGTCGCCCACGACCGGCACCCGGATCGTGCGCGGCGACATCCTCGCCGCCTACCGCGCGGTCGGCGGCGCGACCGGGTGGCTGGGCTACCCGACGACGAGCGACGCGCCCACGCCCGACGGGCGCGGGTACCTCGTGCGCTTCCAGACCGGGGACATCTACTGGTCGCAGGCGACCGGGGCGCGCATCGTGCTCGGCGCGATCCGGGACACCTGGCTGGCCAGCGGCGGGACGTCGGGCTTCCTCGGCTTCCCGACGACCAACGAGGCGCGCACCGCCGACGGCCGAGGGGCGTTCTCGCGGTTCCAGAACGCCGACGTGTACTGGTCGGAGGCGACCGGCGCGCGCATCGTGATCGGCGCCATCCGGGACACCTGGCTCCGGACCGGCGGGACGTCGGGCTTCCTCGGCTTCCCGACGACCAGCGAGGCGCGGACCGCCGACGGCCGGGTGGCGTTCTCCCGGTTCCAGGGCGGGGACGTGTACTGGTCGGAGGCGACCGGGGCGCACGTCGTGCGGGGCGCCATCCGGGACACCTGGCTGCAGACCGGCGGCGCGACCGGCTACCTCGGCCTCCCCGTCACCGACGACGCGGCGACCGCGGACGGTCGGGGGGCGTTCGTGCGGTTCCAGGGCGGCGACGTCTACTGGTCCCCGACGACCGGGACGCGCATCGTCCGCGGCAACATCCTCGACGCCTACCGCGCCGTGGGCGGGCCGACCGGCTTCCTCGGCTTCCCGGTCTCCAGCGACGCGCCGACGCCCGACGGGCGCGGCTACGTCGTGCGCTTCCAGGGCGGCGACGTCTACTGGTCCCAGGCGACCGGCGCCCGGATCGTGCGCGGCGCGATCCGGGACACCTGGCTGGCCGCCGGCGGCTCGGGTGGCTCGCTGGGCTTCCCGACGACCAGTGACGCGCCCACCGCCGACGGCCGCGGTGCTGTCGTCCGGTTCCAGGGCGGGGACGTGTACTGGTCGCCGGTCACCGGCGCCCAGGTCGTGGCCGGCGCGACGGCGCAGCCCTACTGGGACCGGGGCGGCAGCGGCTCCACGCTGGGCTTCCCGACGCGCTCGACGTACCCCGTCGCCGGTGGCACGCGCACCGACTTCCAGCGCGGCTCGATGACGTGGAACGCGACCAGCGGCGCCGTCGCCGTGTCGCAGTGACCACACCCGCCGCGGGCACCGCGTCGATCCCCGACGCGGGTCGTCACCCGAAGTAGCCTCCCGAACACGGACGCCGACGTGCGTCCGCGACCACCGTGCGCGCGGACGACGACGTCTCCCGCCGGACAGCGATGACCGACCCCTGCCGTGGGTCGACCTGGGGGTGCCCATGTCCCGCAAGACCCGCCGCAGCCGTCGTGGTCCCGCCCTGGTCCTCGTGGCACTGGTGGCCGTCGGGGCGTTCGTCCTCTGGACCCGGGCCGGCGATCCCGCCCCGGCCGCCGCCGGCACCACCGCGGACCCGACGTCGGCGAGCGCGCCGACGGAACCCGCGCCCTGGGCACCCCCGCCGTGGGAGGACGCCGAGGAGACGGCGGAGGCGGCCGGCGAGGAGGGGACGGAGCCGCCGTCGCGGCCGACGGCGACCAACGCCACACCGGAGCCCGAGGAGGAGGCGGGTGGTCTCGCGTTGGTTGCCGTCTCGCTGACCTACACCGGCTACGACGCCGCTGCCGGGGCCGTCGTCGCCGGCGGGTACGCCGCCGACGTCGTGGAGGTCGACGCCACCTGCACGCTGGTCCTCCGGCGCGAGGGCGTGGAGTTGCGGGGCGAGGCGCTCGGCACGCCCAGCGCGACCACGACCGACTGCGGTGAGGTGCGGGTGGGCGGCGACGCGCTGACCTCCGGCACCTGGGAGGCGGTGCTGAGCTACACGTCGGAGACGTCGGCCGGGGAGTCCGCGGCCGTCGAGGTCATGGTCCCGTGAGGAGGTCCCGTCTCCGCCTGGTCGCCACCTGCCTGGTCACCCTGGGGCTGGCGTTCGTCTTCGCCGCCGGGTCCGCGCCGCAGCAGCCCGACCTGACCGAGTCGGCCGACCTGGGGTTGTTCGACCCGGGCAACATCATCGACGACGACATCTTCTACAACGCCGGCACGATGGACGCCGCGCAGGTCCAGGGCTTCCTCACCACCAAGGGCAGCGCGTGCTCCGGCGATCTGTGCCTGAAGAACTACCGGCAGGACACCTGGACCCGAGCCGCCGACCAGTACTGCGCGTCCTACCCGGGGCAGGCCGGTGAGACGGCGGCCTCGATCATCGCCAAGGTCGGTCGCGCCTGCGGCATCAACCCGCAGGCGCTCCTGGTGCTCCTGCAGAAGGAGCAGGGGCTGGTCACGACGACGGCCCCGACGGAGACCAAGCTGCAGAAGGCGGTCGGGTACGGCTGCCCGGACACCGCCCCCTGTGACACCCAGTACTACGGCTTCTACAACCAGCTCTACAACGCGGCTCACCGGTTCCAGTACTACCGGGCCAACCCGGCGAAGTTCGGCCACCGGGCGGGCGTCACCAACAACGTCCGGTACCACCCGAACTCCGCCTGCGGCACCGTGGCCGTCTACATCCAGAACCAGGCCACCGCCGGGCTCTACAACTACACCCCCTACACCCCCAACAGGGCGGCGCTGGACGCCGGCTACGGCACCGGCGACGGCTGCTCGGCCTACGGCAACCGGAACTTCTTCCACCACTTCGTCGACTGGTTCGGCAGCACCCAGTCCGGCCCGGCGTCCATCAACGACAAGTACGTCCACCTCAAGGCCTCTGGGGTGGACCTGGGCGGTTCGACGTCCGAGGTGACCTGCGACCTCCCGTGGGGCGGCTGCTGGCGCAGCTACCAGGGGGGCACCATCTTCTGGCACCGGGACACCGGCCCCCACGTCGTCCGCGGCGCGATCCTGCAGCGCTACCTGTCCCTCGGCGGGCCGGGCCACCTCGGCTACCCGACCGGCGACGACACCCCGGCGCCGGTGAACCCCGGCTGGTACACCGACTTCCAGGGCGGGGCGATCTACTGGTCGCAGGCCACCGGGGCCCGCGAGGTGCGCGGCGACCTCCTCGCGACGTGGCGCGCCAAGGGGGCCCAGGCCGGCGTGCTCGGCTACCCGGTGGGTGGCGACGAGGGGGTCCCCGGCGGGTACCGCACCCGCTTCCAGGGCGGGACGCTGTACTGGTCGGCTCCCACCGGTGCCCGGATGATCCGCGGCGCGCTGCTCGCGGGCTTCGAGGCGGCCGGTGGCACGGGGGCGCTCGGGTTCCCCGTGGCCGACGAGCGCGCCGCCGCGCGTGGCGGCGCGGCCGTCGACCTGACCCACGGTGCCGTGTACTGGACCTCCTCGACCGGCGCCCGCGTGGTCCGCGGCTGGATCCTGGCCAAGTACCGGGAATGGGGTGCCGAGAACGGCGTGCTGGGCTACCCGACGAGCGACGAGACCGTCGTGCCCGGTGGCGCCCGCAGCACCTTCCAGAACGGGCACGTGTACTGGTCGGAGTCCACCGGCGCGCGGGTCCTGCGCGGGGCCATCCTCGACCGCTACCTGGCCTACGGCGGGCTGCCGGTCCTCGGGTTCCCCACCACGGATGACATCGCGGCGGCCGACGGTGGAGCGAGAGCCGAGCTGCAGGGCGGCGCGATCTACTGGTCGTCCGCGACCGGGGCGCACGTCGTGCGGGGCAACATCCTCGCCAAGTGGCGGCAGTGGGGTGCTGAGAGCGGCGTCCTCGGCTACCCGGTCGCCTCGGAGGGCCCCACGCCGAACGCGCCGGGTGGTGCGGTGACCGTGTTCCGTGGCGGGTCGGTGTACTGGTCGGGGGCCACGGGAGCCCGGGTGGTCCGGGGGGCGCTGCTGGAGCGCTACGTGGCTGCAGGGGGGCCCGCGGCGCTGGGCTTCCCCACGAGCGACGACCTACCGGCCGCCGGCGGCGGCGCCAAGCTGGACCTCCAGCACGGCGCGGTCTACTGGTCCTCCGGCACCGGCGCCCACGTGGTCCGCGGCTGGATCCTGGCCCGGTACCGGGAATGGGGTGCCGAGGGCGGGGAGCTCGGCTACCCGACCGTCGACGAGGCGCCGATCGCCGGCGGCGCCGTGACCGCCTTCCGCCGGGGCAGCATCTACTGGTCGGAGGCCACCGGCGCCCGCGTGGTGCGCGGCGCGCTGCTGGAGCGGTACGTCACCGCGGGCGGGCCGCAGGCGCTGGGCTTCCCCCTCGGGCACGACGGCCCCGCGGCCGGCGGCGGCGCCAAGGTGGACCTGCAGCGGGGCTCGGTGTACTGGTCGTCCGCGACCGGGGCGCACGTGGTCCGCGGCTGGATCCTGGCCAAGTGGCGGGAGTGGGGCGCCGAGGGGGGTGCCCTCGGGTACCCGGTGGCCTCGGAGGCCCCGACGCCGAACGCCCCGGGGGGTGCGGTCACCGTGTTCCGTGGCGGGACGGTGTACTGGTCGGAGGCGACGGGCCCCAGGGTGGTGCGCGGCGCCATC
Organism: Geodermatophilus sp. SYSU D01176; assembly: GCF_054050015.1. Taxonomy (NCBI): domain Bacteria; kingdom Bacillati; phylum Actinomycetota; class Actinomycetes; order Geodermatophilales; family Geodermatophilaceae; genus Geodermatophilus; species Geodermatophilus sp. SYSU D01176. The sequence goes on from NZ_JBJGYN010000034.1 coordinate 47,692, forward strand.
CTCGAGCGCTACGTGGCCGCCGGCGGGCCGGCAGCGCTGGGCTTCCCGATCACCGATGACATCCCGGCCGGCCGGGGCGCGAAGGTCGTGCTGGCCGACGGCGGGGCCATCTACTGGTCGGCCACCGCGGGGACGCACGTGCTGGACGGCCCGACCGCCGGTGCCTACGCGCGGGTGGGCGAGACGACCTCCTTCCTCGGGTTCCCGACGGGGAGCACCGCGCCCAGCGGCGACGGGAGGAGGACCGACTTCCAGGGCGGCTACATCGCCGTCGCCGCGGACGGCACCACCAGCGCCCACCGGCACCCCTGAGGTCCGGGACCGACGACAGCGGCCGCCACCCCGCGAGGGATGGCGGCCGCTGTCCGTCTCCGGGGTCCGTCACGGCCTGCCGACACGGCCGCCAGAGCGTGACGGACCCGTTCCGCCGGGGTGCCGGGGCCCTCCTGGTGGCGGTGTGACGGATGGGGTCCCGACTCCCGCCGGTGCCGGGCCGCCACCGCCGTGCGCGGTTATGCTGCGGACATCAACCGGCCCGGGGTCAGGAGTCCTCGATGCGGCCGGTGGGTTGTCCGCGCCTGGCCAGTCGCCGAGCGGGCCGGCCCCGTCATGCCGTCGTCCTGAGGACTGCAGATCACAATGAGCACCATCTCCGCCGAGCCCGCCACCGCAGCGGGCGAGCCGACTGACATCGCCAGCCTGGCCCAGCGGGTGCTCACACTGCCCCCGGCGCTGGGCCTGCCCGCCGAGCTGTACGCGAAGACGGTCGAGGGCCGGGTGCACCTGGAGCGCACCGCGTTCACCCTCGACCCGCACGCGGCGCTCAGCACCAACACCTACTTCGGCCGCGTCCCCGCCTCCTACTGGCAGCGGTGGACCGGCGTGACGGAGATGACCTTCGAGGCCGAGTTCGCCGGCGAGGGCGTGGTCGAGCTCTTCGCCAGCGACTTCGCCGGCGAGGAGCGGACCGTCGGGGGCCAGGAGCTGCTCGGCTCGGGCCACGTCCGGCTGACCGTGGCGGTCGACAAGTTCGTCGACGGCGGCGCCATCTGGGCCGACTTCCGGTCCGGCGAGGGGGACCTGCGGATCTCCTCGGCGCGGTGGACGATCCCGCACCCGCCGCGGCCCCGGAAGACCGCCGTGGTCATCTGCACCCACAACCGGCCGACCGACTGCATCAAGACGCTGCAGGCGCTGGCCGCCGACCTGCCGGCGCTCGACGAGCTGGACACCGTCTACGTCATCGACCAGGGCGACAAGCGGGTCTCGGCGCAGCCGGAGTTCGAGAAGGTGCAGGCGGACCTGGCCGGGCGGCTGCGCTACATCACCCAGGCCAACCTCGGCGGCGCCGGCGGCTTCACCCGCGGCATGTACGAGATCACCGAGGTCGAGGACGAGCACCACGCGAACGTCCTGTTCATGGACGACGACATCGTGCTCGAGCCCGAGTCGATCATCCGGCTCACCTCCTTCGCCAACTCGGCGCGGCAGCCGATCATCGTCGGCGCGCAGATGCTCTACGCGCTGCACCCGAAGCGGCTGCACACGGGCGCGGAGTACGCCGACCTCGCCACCCTGGATGCGGGCAAGGTCGTGCCGGGCGCCCTGTGGAACGAGGACATGACCGAGGAGAACCAGGAGCTCCGGGTCGACGGCGTCTACAACGCCTGGTGGAGCGCCATCCTCCCCTCGGAGATCGTGTCGGCCACCGGCTACCCGCTGCCGGTGTTCTTCCAGTGGGACGACATCGAGTACGGCTACCGGGCCCGGGAGAACGGGTTCACCACCGTCACCCTCCCGGGGGCGGGCGTCTGGCACGCCGACTTCACGTGGAAGGACCAGGACGACTGGTCGCGGTACTTCAGCGTCCGGAACAGCCTGATCACGGCGGCGCTGCACTCGGAGTTCAACAGCAAGAGCCTGGCGCGGGTCCTGTTCGGCCGGCTGCTGGCCTACGTGACCGCCATGCAGTACGGCCTGGCCGCCACGGCGATCAAGGGCATCCAGGACTTCCTGGAGGGCCCGGAGCTGCTGCGGGACGGCGGGCAGCGGGCCCTGACCGAGGTCCGCGAGCTGCGCCGCGCCTACCCCGAGACGGTCCGGCACTCGGCGTCCGACGTCCCGGGACTCCCGCTGCGCGGCGAGAGCACCGAGCGGGCCGCCCCCCACCCCTCGATGCTGAAGGCGGTGCTGGCCAAGCGCGTCCTGTGGCAGCTCACCGGCCGGAACGCCGGCGCGGCCAACGTCACCCTCGAGGACTCGCACTGGTGGCACGTCGCCCGCTTCCGCAAGGTCGTCGTCACCGACGCCTCGCAGGAGGGCGTGCGGATCCGTGAGTTCGACAAGCAGACCAGCCTGCGGCTGATCCGCGAGGGCCTGGCTGCCTGCAAGCGCCTCGCCACCGAGGGACCGGCCGCCGCCGCGGCGTACCGCGCCGCGCTGCCCGAGCTCACCAGCCGGGAGAACTGGCGGCGCCTGTTCGACGGCGGAGCCGAGTAACCGCGATGTCGTCGAGCCACACGCGCGAGCAGGAGCCGGACGTGGTCGCCGGGCACACGAACGGCCAGGAGGCAGCAGCGGCGATGCCGGCTCCGCCCGGGCGGGACTTCCGGTCCGCCTTCCGTGACCTGAGCCGGGGGTGGGCTCAGCGGGAGCTGTGGCTGCAGCTGGGCTGGCAGGACATCCGCCAGCGCTACCGGCGCTCGGTCCTCGGCCCGATCTGGATCACCATCAGCATGGCGGTCACCGCCATCGCGCTCGGCATCCTGTACTCGGCGCTGTTCGGCCTCGAACTGGCGACCCTGCTGCCGCACGTCCTCGTCGGGATGATCGTGTGGACGTTCATCGCCGGGTGCATCTCCGAGGGGTCGGAGGTGTTCGTCGCCAACTCGGGGCTGATCACCCACCTCCCGGCCCCGATCAGCATCCACGTGTACCGGCTGGTGTGGCGCCAGACGCTGTTCTTCGCCCACAACCTGATCGTCTACGCGGTCATGCTGGTGGTCTTCCCGCAGCCGCTGTGGTGGACCGACCTCTCGGTCTTCCCGGCGTTCGGCCTGCTCGTGGTCAACGGCATGTGGGTGGCGCTGCTCATCGGCATCGTCAGCACCCGGTTCCGCGACCTGCCGCCGGTGACCCAGAGCGTCGTGCAGCTGCTGTTCTTCCTCACGCCGATCGTCTGGATGTACGACGTCCTGCTGGAGAACCCGGCCGTCGCCGAGCGGGCCCGGTGGGTGGAGATCAACCCGCTGTTCCACTTCGTGGAGCTCATCCGCCGGCCGATGCTGGGTCAGGACCAGGAGTGGCGCACGTGGTTCATCGTCATCGGGATCGCCGTGGTCGGGTGGGCCCTGACGCTGCTGGTCATGCGTCGCTACCGCGGCCGCGTGGCGTACTGGGTCTGAGGAGGACGCCACCATGGTGAGCATCGACGTCCGCGACGCGAGCGTGGACTTCCCGATCTTCGACGCCAAGTCGCGGTCCCTGAAGCACACGGTGCTCGGTGTCGTGGGCGGCAACGTCGCGGCCAACGAGCGCAAGGTCGTCGTGATCGAGGCGCTGCGGGGGATCAACCTGCACCTGCAGGAGGGCGACCGGCTGGCGCTGGTCGGCCACAACGGGGCCGGCAAGTCCACGCTGCTGCGGCTGCTGTCGGGCATCTACGAGCCCACCGGCGGCCAGGCCGTGGTCAACGGGCGCGTCGCGCCGGTCTTCGACCTCGGTGTCGGCATGGACCCGGAGATCTCCGGCCTGGAGAACATCCTCGTGCGCGGCCTGTTCCTCGGGATGAGCCGCAAGCAGATGGAGGCGCGGGTCGACGACATCGCCGAGTTCACCGAGCTCGGCAACTTCCTGCACATGCCGCTGCGCACCTACTCCACCGGCATGCGCGTGCGCCTGGCGCTGGGCGTCGTCACCAGCATCGACCCCGAGATCCTGCTGCTCGACGAGGGCATCGGTGCGGTCGACGCGGCGTTCCTCGAGCGGGCCAAGGGGCGGCTGAAGGACCTGGTGGACCGCGCCGGCCTGCTGGTCTTCGCCTCGCACTCCGACGACCTGCTCAAGCAGCTGTGCACCTCGGCGCTGTGGATGGAGCACGGCACCATCAGGCAGCAGGGGCCGCTCGAGGAGGTCCTCGACGCGTACAAGGGCCGCGAGCACGCGGCCTCGGGGGGCTGAGTGTCCGAGGCGGCCCCGCGGACCCCCACCTGCCCGGACGACGAGCGCGTCGTCGCGGTCATCGTCACCCGGCACCGGCCGGAGTCCCTCGCGCAGGCGCTGAAGGCGCTGGCGATCCAGACCCGGCCGGTCGACTCGGTCGTCGTGGTCGACAACGGACCCGAGCAGCCGGCCGAGGAGGTCGTGCGAGCCAGCGGGCTGCCGCACACCTACCTGCTCTCGCAGGCCAACCTGGGCGGCGCCGGGGGCTTCGCCCTGGGGATGCTCACCGCCCTGGCCGAGGGCGCGGACTGGGTGTGGTGTGCCGACGACGACGGCCGGCCCGCCGACGAGCACGTGCTGGCGACCCTGCTGTCGGTGGCACGGGCGCGCGGGCTGGCCGAGGTCTCGCCCGCCGTGGCCGACATCGACGCACCCGGCAGCTTCGCCTTCCCGGTGCGCACCGGGCTGCGCTGGCGGGGGGAGCGGGACCGCCTGGGCGGCGAGGACTTCCTGCCGGGCTACGCCTCGCTCTTCAACGGCGCGCTGTTCGCCGCCGCCACCCTGGCGCAGACCGGCGTGCCGGACCTGCGGCTGTTCGCCCGCGGCGACGAGACCGAGATCCACCGCCGGCTGGTGCGGACCGGGCTGCCCTTCGGGACGGCGCTGGACGCGACCTACCTGCACCCCAACGGCCGGGACGAGTTCAAGCCGATCCTCGGCGGGCGATTGTCGGCGCAGTACCCCGAGACGGACTGGAAGCGCTTCTACACCTACCGCAACCGCGGGTACCTGATGCGCCAGCCCGGGATGCGCTGGCTGTTCCCGCTGGAGCTCGTGCGGTTCACCTGGTTCTTCCTCGTCACGCGCCGAGACCTCCGCGGGTACCGGGAGTGGCTCCGCCTCGTGACGGCCGGCCGGCGGGAGCGCTTCACCCCGGCGGGCTGACAGCGGTCCTCGGGTTGGCCGGGGCTGGGTCCACTGACGAGATCGCGCGCTCTCGCACGCTTCGGGGCCTCGAACCGTGGGGGGTCGCGCGGGCTCCCCCCCGCGCCGCCCTGGTTCGTCCACCCGTCAACCAACCCGGGTGTGATCGCCCCGGGGGCGCCGCGGGGC
>NZ_JBJGYN010000035.1:0-52950 GCF_054050015.1 Geodermatophilus sp. SYSU D01176
CCTGGCGACGCGGTAGCCACGACCGCGTCGCCACTGCTCCTCGTCTGTCAACCGCACCTCGTCGTCGAGGTCACGCGGCATCACGAATCGGTGCAGGCGTGCCGCCGACCCATGGCTGACGACTGGCCCTGGCTGCAGCGACACGAGGACGGCGATGCAGTCGACGAGGTGACGGAGCCGGGCGTCCTCCCGCGTCCTCAGGAAGTCCTCCGCCCGCATGTAGACCCCTCGCCGAAGGCGGCGCCAGCGACCGGAGCTCAGCGCGGCTCGGATCTCATCGGGGCGGTAGCCGACGGCCACGGCCTCGCGGCCGGTGACGATGCCCAGCCGCACTGCCGCGATCTGCTCCAGACGGGGATGCACCCGCAGAGTGTTCGTGCAACAGGCCTCGCGTGGAGACCGCGGCCAGTATCTGTGGACACCCGGGCGCACGAATCCCCGCCCTGGCTCACCGTCACGCCTCCTGGCTCACCGACGCGCCTCCTGGCTCACCGTCGGCGTCGAGCCAGGAGGCGCGACGATCAGCTCACCTGATCATGACGGCCGGGCGCTGCGGCAACGGGGTTACCAGCGAGTAGCGTGGGCGGCCGACAGCTATCGTCCGACGCGCGCGGGTGCAGGTGCCCGCGCGCGGTCCGCTCGACGGCGGCGAGTCCACCCGCCGTCGCGGCGGGCGGGGGATCAACCGACGCCTCCGGGCGTCCGGGAGGGATTTCGATGGGCCCCTTGCAGATCGTCCTCGGGACGATCAGCGTGCTCTTCCTGATCGTGGCGGTGGTGTTCGCCTACCGGGCGGTCCGGGCCATGGTCCGGATCATCCGGACCGGCCAGCCGGACAGCACCCGCAACGGTCCGGTGGGCCCGCGGCTCAAGACGCTGGTCGTGGAGTCGCTCGGACACACCCGGATGCTCAAGTGGTCGTCGATCGGCGTCGCCCACTGGTTCGTGTTCCTGGGCTTCTACGGCCTGTTCCTCACCCTCGTCGAGGCCTTCGGCGAGGTGTGGGACCCGGCCTTCCACCTCCCGCTGATCGGCGAGCTCGGCGTGTGGAACCTCTTCGCCGACGTCATCGGCACCGGCACCGTCCTCGGGATCCTGTACCTGATCTACCGGCGCCAGAAGGACCACCCGCGCCGCCAGGGCCGGGCCAGCCGCTTCGCCGGCACGAACGAGGGCCGCGGCTACTTCGTCGAGGCCGTCGTCCTGACCGTCGGCATCTGCATCCTGCTGATCCGGGCGCTGAAGGTCTCCTCCGGCCTGACCGACGCCCCGGCCTGGTCGCACCCGGTCTCCGGCCTGCTGGCCACCGTGCTGCCGGACAGCCCGGACCTGCTGAGCGTCGTCGCGTTCGTCAAGATCGTCGTCTCGCTGACCTGGCTCGTGGTGATCAGCCGCATCCTCAACATGGGCGTCGCCTGGCACCGGTTCAGCGCCTTCTTCAACATCTACTTCAAGCGCGAGCCGGACGGCGCTCCCGCGCTGGGCCCGCTGCAGCCGATGACCTCCGGCGGCGAGCCGATCGACTTCGAGGACCCCGACGAGGACGCGGTCTTCGGCCGCGGCAGGATCGAGGACTTCACCTGGAAGGGGATGCTCGACTTCACCACCTGCACCGAGTGCGGGCGGTGCCAGAGCCAGTGCCCGGCGTGGAACACGGGCAAGCCGCTCAGCCCCAAGATGGTGATCATGGACCTGCGGGACCACCTGTACGCCAAGGCCCCGTACCTGCTCGGCGAGAAGACCGCGTCGGAGACCGCACCGGACTACGACATCCTCGAGCCGAGCGACGAGCAGGTCTGGGCGTCGGGCTACGCCCGCATCGAGGGGACCAACGACGCGCAGGCGCACCGCCCGCTCGTCGGCACCCTCGAGGAGGGCGGGGTCATCGACCCCGACGTGCTGTGGAGCTGCACCAACTGCGGCGCCTGCGTCGAGCAGTGCCCGGTCGACATCGAGCACGTCGACCACATCGACGACATGCGCCGCTACCAAGTGCTCATCGAGTCCAACTTCCCCTCCGAGGCGGGCGTGATGCTGCGCAACCTCGAGAACCGCGGCAACCCGTGGGGCGTCAGCCCGAGCACCCGCGAGGACTGGATGAAGGAGCTCGACTTCGAGGTCCGGCAGGCCGACGGCCCGCTGCCCTACGACGTCGAGTACCTGTTCTGGGTCGGTTGCGCCGGCGCCATCGACGACCGCGCCAAGAAGGTCACCAAGGCCGTCGCCGAGCTGCTGCACACCGCCGGCGTGGAGTTCGCCGTCCTCGGCTCGGGCGAGACCTGCTCGGGCGACCCGGCCCGCCGCATGGGCAACGAGTTCGTCTTCCAGATGCTGGCCCAGGAGAACGTGGCAACCCTCGACGGCGTCTTCGAGGGCCGGGTGCCGGGCATGCGCAAGATCGTCACCACCTGCCCGCACTGCTTCAACTCGCTGGGTCGGGAGTACCCGCAGGTCGGCGGCGACTACGAGGTCGTCCACCACACCCAGCTGCTCAGCCAGCTGGTGGAGGACGGCCGGCTGACGCCGGTCACGCCGGTCGACCGCAAGGTCACCTACCACGACCCGTGCTTCCTCGGCCGGCACAACAAGGTCTACACGCCGCCGCGGGAGATCCTCGAGTCCGTCCAGGGCCTCTCCACCCAGGAGATGCACCGCTGCAAGGACCGCGGCTTCTGCTGCGGCGCCGGCGGCGCGCGGATGTGGATGGAGGAGAAGATCGGCAAGCGGATCAACATGGAGCGCACCGAGGAGGCGCTCGACCTGGATCCGGACGTCATCTCCACCGCCTGCCCGTTCTGCATCACGATGCTGTCCGACGCGCTGACGACCAAGAAGCAGAACGGCGAGGCCGGCGAGCACGTCGAGGTGCTCGACGTCAGCCAGATCCTGCTGCGCTCGCTGGCCCCGGTCGGCACACCGGGCACCGAGCACGGCGCCGAGGTCGGCACCGCGGACGACGACGTGGCCGGCACCGGCTCGGCGGCGACGGAGCACGGCGCGCAGAACTGAGCCGCGCACCACCACGACGGCGCGTGTCCCTCCCCGGGACACGCGCCGTCGTCACCCTCTGCCACCCGGGCACGGAGGACCGCGCGGCACGGAGGACCATCGTCGGGTGACCCGTCCCGACGTCCCCCTGTCGCCCCGCCGGGGGCTGGTCCTCGTCGGGACGGCGATCGTCCTCACCGGGCTGAACCTGCGGACGGCGGTCAACAGCGTCGGACCCGTGCTCCAGGAGATCCAGTCCGGGCTCGGCATCTCCAGCGGCCTCACCGGGCTGGTGACCAGCCTCCCGGTGATCTGCTTCGCCGCCATCGGCTTCGCCGGTCCCCCGCTGACCGCCCGGTTCCGCGACGGGCACGTGCTGGCCGGTGCGCTGCTGGCGATGGCCGCAGGCCTGGTCCTGCGGGCGGTGGCCGGGGCGTTCTGGCTCTTCGTCGCCGGCACCGTGCTGGCGATGGTCGGCGGCGCCCTGGGCAACGTGCTGCTCCCCAGCCTGGTCAAGCGGTACTTCCCGGCACGGACCGGGCTGCTCGTGGGCGCCTACAGCACCGCGATGTCCGCGGGCGGGGCGGTGGCCTCGGTGTCGGCCGCGCCGATCGCCCGGGCCGCCGGGGACGCCGGCTGGCGCTGGACCCTCGCGATCTGGGCGCTACCCGCCCTGCTGGCGGCGCTGCCGTGGCTGGCCGTGCGGCCCCGGGCGGGCACCTCCCGCGCCACGCACACGGCGCTGCCGATGCGCGCGCTGGTGCGCAGCCCCACGGCGGTCGCGCTGGCGGCCTTCTTTGGCTTCCAGGCGATGCAGGCCTACGTCATCCTCGGCTGGACGGCGCAGTACCTGCGCGACTCGGGGCTGGACGCCGCGACCGCCGGACTGCTGCTCGGGGTGAACACCGTGGTCGTCGTCCCGCTCAACGCCGTCGTGCCGCCGCTGGCGGTGCGCCCGCGCCTGCAGCGGCCGCTGCTGCTCCTCTTCGCCGCCTGCTACGTCGCCGGCTGGCTGGGGCTGATGCTGGCCCCCCGGACGGTGCCGTGGCTGTGGATGAGCCTGCTCGCCGTCGGCATGAGCACCTTCGCGATGGTGCTCGCGCTCATCGGTCTGCGCGCCCGCACGCCGGAGACCACCGCGGCCCTGTCCACCGTCGTCCAGGGGTGGGGGTACGTGCTCGCCGGGGCCGGGCCGCTGCTGGTCGGCGTCCTGCTCGGCGCCACGGGCAGCTACGCCGGCATGTTCGTCCTGGCGCTCACCGGCGTCGCCGCGCTGACGGTCACCGGCTGGCTGGCCACCCGGGAGCGCTTCGTCGACGACGAGGTGGCCGCCCGGGGGGCGGCGGCGGTCAGGGCGCCGGACGCCGCGTCTCGGCGCGGGTGAAGTTGCGGAACGACCGCGACGGCGTCGGGCCGCGCTGGTCCTGGTAGCGGGAGCCGTAGACCGCCGAGCCGTACGGGTGCTCGGCCGGGGTGGTCAGCCGGAACAGGCAGAGCTGGCCGATCTTCATGCCCGGCCACAGCGTGATCGGCAGGTTGGCCACGTTGGACAGCTCGAGGGTGATGTGCCCGGAGAAGCCCGGGTCGACGAAGCCCGCGGTGGAGTGGGTCAACAATCCGAGACGGCCTAGGCTCGACTTCCCCTCCAATCTCGCTGCGAGGTCGTCCGGGACGCTGACGACCTCGAGCGTGGAGCCGAGCACGAACTCCCCGGGGTGCAGCACGAACGGCTCGTCGCCGTCGGGCTCGACCAGCGTGGTCAGGTCGTCCTGCTGCTGCGCCGGGTCGATGTGGGTGTACCGCGCGTTGTTGAAGACCCGGAAGTAGCGGTCCAGCCGGACGTCGATGCTCGAGGGCTGCACGAGCGCCTTGTCGTAGGGCTCGATGCCCAGACGGCCCTCGGCGATGGCAGCCGTGATGTCGCGGTCGGACAGCAGCATGCGGCGGAGTGTAGGGACCGCCTCCGCTCACCACTCCGGGCGAACTCGGGCCGACGGTCCTCAACCCCGCGGCCCGGGACGCCGATCCCCTCCCGCCGACCCCTCCGGGTCGGCCGGAACCCGGGGCTGCCCGCCCCGGTGGAGTGGAGGGGTCCGTGTCCCGGTCCCGCGGAGCGCCGCTGCGTCGCGGCGCCCTGGTGGTCGCGCTCGTCACCGCCTCGGTCGCCGGCTACGCCGGTGCCGCGGCGGTCAGCGCGCTCGCCTTCCCCGCCGTGGCGGTCGCGTCCGACTCCGGCCCCGGCGACGGGCTCACCGGCTACGTGCTGACCACCGACGAGGGCGTCGCCCCGGCCGGCCTGGTGCACGCGGTCACCCCCGCCGACGGCGTCGTCAACGCCCAGCCGGTCGGCGCCGACCGCGTGCTGGTCGCGACCGACGGCCCGGCGGGCGCCGGCGGGAGCCCCCCGGCCGACGTGCGCACCGGCCCCGGCGGTCTCCGGCTGGTCCGGAGCGCGGTCTTCAGCGGGCTGCGGGCGGTCTGGTCGACCGACTGCTCGGGAACCTGCCGGGGGATCCGGATCTGATCCCTCCCGTGCCCCCGGCCGGCTCCCGCGCGGGGGCCGGCCGGGGGAACGGCGCGTCCGACTGGAGGCACGTCCCGTCCTGCCGATGACAGGAACGACCCAGTCCGGACCCTTCGGAGGACCCTGTGCTCGACACCCACGCACGGCCGGCTGCCCGGGCCGTCGCGCCGACCGGGGAGGCGCGCACCTTCGCCCCCGAGGAGCTGATCGTCTCCAAGACCGACCTGCGCGGTGTGATCACCTACGCCAACGACGTGTTCCTGCGGATCAGCCGCTACGGGGTCGACGACGTGATCGGCCGGCCGCACAACCTGATCCGCCACCCCGAGATGCCCCGCGCGGTCTTCCACCTGCTGTGGCAGACCCTCTCCGACGGCCGCGAGCTGTTCGCCTACATCAACAACCTGGCCTCGGACGGCGCGCACTACTGGGTGCTCGCGCACGTCACGCCGTCCTACTCCGCCGACGGCGCGGTCATCGGCTACCACTCCAACCGGCGCCGCCCGTCGGCCGGTGCGATCCGGACCATCGCCCCGCTGTACCAGCGCCTGGTCGCCGAGGAGCGGCGGCACCCGACGGCCAGGGCCGCCGTGGCCGCCTCCTCCCGGCTGCTCGACGAGCTGGTGGCCGCACAGGCGGGCTCGTACGAGGAGTTCATCTGGTCGGTCATCGCACGAGAGGAGCGCTGACGTGGGCATCCGCAGACGGGCCGGGGGCGGACGGCGCAGCGACGCCGGGGAGCTGGCGGTCTACCGCGCCTTCGTGCAGCAGCTGACCCGGACCTGCCAGGCGGCCGCCCGGGGCGACCTGGAGGCCCGCAGCCGCCCGACGCCCGGCGTGACCGACGTGCCGGAGCTGCAGGCGCTCAACGACGGCGCCAACAGCATGCTCGACGTCTCCGACGCCTTCGTCCGCGAGGCCTCGGCCGCGCTGACCTCCGCGGCGGCCGGCCGGTTCCACCGCTCGGTGCTGCTGGGCGGCCTCGCCGGCGCCTACCGCAAGGGAGCCGCCGAGATCAACGCCGCCCGCGACGCCATGCAGGCGACCGCGGGCCGGGTCACCGAGGCGACCGGCACCCGCCTGCGGCTGGCCGACGAGTTCGAGACCGTCGTCCTCTCCACCTCCGAGCAGGTGGCGACCGCGTCGACGGAGATGAGCGCCTCGGCGGCCGGGCTGGCCGGCGCGGCGGCCGCGGCCAGCGCCGAGGCCGTCACCGCCCAGGAGACGATGAGCGCGCTGACCCGCTCGGCGGCCGAGATCCGCGACGTCATCGCGCTGATCGATGCCGTCGCGGCCCAGACGCGGCTGCTGGCGCTCAACGCCACCATCGAGGCCGCCCGCGCCGGCGAGGCCGGGACGGGCTTCGCCGTCGTGGCCTCGGAGGTCAAGGACCTCGCCGACGAGACCGGCCGGGCCACCGAGCGGGTGACCGCCCAGGTCGAGCAGATCCGCTCCGCCTGCGAGGAGGTCGCCGCGGTCATGACCCGGGTCGGGACGACGGTCACCGAGATGAACGGCATGGTCGACGGCATCGCCGCCGCGGTCGACGGCTCGGCGTCCCTCGGCCCCGGCGGCCAGGACGTCACCGGGCTGTCCCAGCTGGCCGAGCGGCTGCGCTCGGAGGCCACCGGCTTCCTCGGGGAGATGCGCCGCTGACCCCGGGGTACCGTTCGGTCCCGGTGCCCGGCTCCGGCCGGGGGCCGGGACCGACGTGTGTCCCGGGACGGGTCGGTGGGGCCAGGGAGCGGCACGGGGAGGTGCGCGGGTACGTGAGCACAGCCGCCCGCCCGTCGCCCGGCCCCGGGGACGACGAGCTCTTCGGCGACGGCGGCGAGAACGGCCGCCTGATGGCCGCCTTCGACTGGTCCACCACGCCGGTGGGCCCGGTCGAGGCCTGGCCGGCCAGCCTGCGGCACGCCGTCCGCACCGTGCTGGTCTCGCGGTTCCCGATGATCCTGGCCTGGGGGCCGGGCTACACCCAGTTCTACAACGACGCCTACGCGACGCTGATCGGCACCAAGCACCCCGGCGCCATCGGCGACGACCTGCGGGTGACCCTCGCCGAGGGTTGGGCGGCGCTGCAGGAGCCGGTCGAGCACGCGATGGCCGCCCGCGAGGCGTCCTGGATCCCGCAGCTGCTCCTGCTCCTCGAGCGCGCCGGCTACCGCGAGGAGACCTACTTCACCGTCTCCCACGCCCCCGCCTACGGCGACGACGGCCGCGTCGCCGGGATGCACGCGGTCTGCACCGAGGTGACCGGGCAGGTGCTGGCCGAGCGCCGCCAGCGGTTGCTGCACGACGTCGCGACCTCGACGGGGGAGCTGGCCGACGAGACGGCGACGGTGGCGGCGATGACGGCCGCGCTGGCCGGCGACCCCCTCGACGTGCCGTTCGCGGCGGTCTACCTCGCCAGCCCGGGGAGCCCCGGCCTGCGCCGCGCCGCGCTGGTCGGCTGCGCGCCCGGCCACCTGCCCGAAGCGGCCGCCTCCCCCGGCGAGCTGCTCCCCGGCAGCGTCGCCGCGCTCTGCGTCACCGGCGGTCCCTTCGGCGACGCGGTGACCGAGGCCGTGGTCCTCCCCCTCGGCAGTCCGGACGGCGACGGCGTGGGCGCGCTGGTGGTCGGCGTGAACCCCAACCGCGCGCTCGACGAGGAGTACCGCTCCTTCCACGAGGTGCTGGCCGGCCAGTTCACCGCCGCCGTCCGCAACGCCCGCGCCTACGCCGAGGAGCGCGCCCGGGCCGAGGCGCTGGCCGAGCTGGACCGGGCCAAGACGGCGTTCTTCGCCAACGTCAGCCACGAGCTGCGCACGCCGCTGACCCTGCTGCTCGGCCCGATCGCCGACACGCTCGCCGACCGCGGGCCCGCGCTGCCCGCCGAGGTCCGCGAGTCGCTGACCCTGGCGCTGCGCAACGGGCAGCGCCTGCAGCGGCTGGTCAACGACCTGCTGGAGTTCGTCAGCATCGAGGCCGGCCGGGCGTCGGCGGTGCGGGTGGAGACGGACGTCGCGGCCTTCACCGCCGAGCTGGCCGGGGTGCTGCGCGCCGCCGCCGAGCGCGCGGGCCTGCGGCTGACCGTCGACTGCCCGCCGCTGGACCGGCCCGCCCACGTGGACCCGCGGATGTGGGAGAAGATCGTCCTCAACCTGGTCGCCAACGCGGTGAAGTACACCTTCGTCGGCGGCATCGACGTCACGCTGCGGGCCGACGGCGACGACCTGGTGCTGACGGTGGCCGACACCGGCGTGGGCATCCCCGCCGCGGAGCTGCCGCACCTGTTCGAGCGCTTCCACCGCGGCGTCGGCACCGCCGCGCGCAGCCGGGAGGGCAGCGGGCTGGGCCTGGCCCTAGTCCGCGAGCTGGTCACCCTCCACGGCGGCGAGGTCGCCGTCACGAGCGAGCCCGGCACCGGCAGCACCTTCACGGTGCGGGTGCCCCTCGGCGCGCCCGACGCCCCGGCCGGCGCACCCGCCGTCCCCTCGGCCTCCGCGCGCGGCGGCGTGGTGACGCCCTGGGACGAGGTCCCGGACGGCGCGGGCGCGCGGACGCCGGCCGCCACCCCCGGTACGAGCGTCCTGGTGGTGGACGACAACGCCGACATGCGCGCCTACCTGACCCGGCTGCTGTCCCCGATCTGGACGGTGCGGACGGCGGCCAACGGGCAGGAGGCGCTGGCCAGCGTGCGGGCCGCGCGCCCCGACGTCGTCGTGACCGACGTGATGATGCCCGGGCTGGACGGCTTCGACCTGCTCCGCGCCCTGCGGGCCGACCCGGCCGTGCGGGACGTCCCGGTCGTCATGCTCACCGCCCGGGCCGGTCAGGAGGCCGCCGTGGAGGGCTTCGACGCGGGGGTGGACGACTACCTGGCCAAGCCGTTCGAGTCAGCCGAGCTCGTGGGGCGGCTGCGTGCGGTGCTGGAGCGCGCGGCCGGTGGCACCCGCCGTGCCGCGGAGCCCGCACCGCCCGTGGCCGCGGCCGGCGGGGACGCGGCGCCCGCCGTGCCGCCCCGACCGCGCCCCCCGGTGCCCGCCCCGCCCACCGCGGCCCCCTCCGCGCCGCCGGCCGCGCTCGGTCCGGCCGGCTCCGCGCCGCCCGCCGTCCGCCGGCACTGGCGCTTCCCGTCGGCCACGTCGTCCATCCCCGCGCTGCGCCGGCGGCTGCGGGCGCTGTTCACCGAGGCGGGCTTGGACGAGGACCTCGCCTACGACCTGGTGATGGCGGCGTGCGAGGCGGCCACGAACGCGGTCGAGCACGCGCAGGACCCGGCCGAGCCGGTGATCGATGTCGGGGTCGAGGTGGTCGACGGCCGGGTGGAGGTCGCCATCCGGGACTACGGCCGCTGGCGGGAGCGGGTGCCGAGCATGGATCGCGGCCGCGGCTCGATGCTGATGAGCGCCGTCGGGGAGATCACCGCGACGCCCAGCCCCGCCGGCACCACGGTCGTCATCCGCGCCGAACGCCCCCCGCTCCCCTGGGACGGAGGCCTCCGGTAGGCTCGGTGCGCACTCTGCGGGTGTAGTTCAATGGCAGAACATCAGCTTCCCAAGCTGACAGTGCGAGTTCGATTCTCGTCACCCGCTCTCCGCCTCCGGGCCTCGTGTTCCGCCAGGGCCACCCGAGGTGTCCCAGGCCGCTCCAACAGCTGAGGTGCACAGGTCCGTGCTGGTCGCCGTGTCGCCCGGCGCGGGACACCCCGGTCGGCGCTCCCCCGGCCGCGCATGACGGAGCTCCTCCCCGCCGACCTCCTGCCCGACGGGCTGACCCCCGCGGTGCTCGTCCTCGTGCTGGCCGCCGCGCTGGCCGCGGGGTTCGTGGACGCCGTCGTCGGCGGCGGGGGGCTGCTGCAGCTGCCCGCGCTGCTGCTCGTCCCGGGGATCAGCCCGGTCCAGGCCCTGGCCACGAACAAGCTGGCGTCGGTCTTCGGCACCACGACCAGTGCCGTCACCTACCACCGCCGGGTCCGCCCCGACCTGCGGACCGCCCTCCCGATGGCCGCGGTGGCGCTGGCCAGCAGCTTCGCGGGGGCCACCGTCGCCTCGATGCTGCCGGCCAGCGTGTTCAAGCCGGTCATCGTCGTCGCGCTGGTCGCCATCGGCCTGTTCACCCTGCTGCGGCCGTCGCTGGGCGAGGTCACGGCGTTGCGCCACACGGGGCGCCGGCACCACGGGACCGCGGCCGCCGTCGGCGCGGTGATCGGGTTCTACGACGGCATCCTCGGCCCGGGCACCGGGTCGTTCCTGGTGTTCGCCATGGTGTCGCTGCTCGGCTACGACTTCCTCGCCGCGAGCGCCAAGGCGAAGATCGTCAACGTCGCCACCAACGTCGGGGCGCTGCTGTTCTTCGTGCCCGCCGGGGCGGTGTTCTGGGGCCTGGGCGTCCTGCTGGGTGCCGCCAACATGCTGGGCGGCTACCTGGGCTCGCGGACGGCGACCACCCGCGGGAGCGGCTTCATCCGCGTCGCGTTCCTCGTGGTCGTCACCGTGCTCGTCGGCCGCGTCGGCTGGGACGTCTGGACCGAGAACCTCCGGCCGCTGGTCGGGTGAGCCGCGCGCCGGGCGGTGGTGTCCGCCCTGGTGGGCGCGTCACCCGATCCGGTCGCGACCCGTTTGCGGGGGGTGCGGCCGGGCACCGACCCCGGGCCCTGTGTCGTCCACGAGGAGATGTGATGACCGAGCCCGACCGCACCCGCACCGATCTCGCCGCCCCCACGGCTCCGACGGCCCCGGAGGGCGCCCACGCCACCCGAGGTGCCGCACGGGACGCCGTCGACGCGCAGCACGCGCGCTACGGCGGCACCAAGTGGGGTGCTGCGTTCTTCGGCTGGCTGTCGGCCAACGGCCTGGCCGTGCTGCTGCTGGCCGTCCTCTCCGCGGCCGGCGTGGCCTTCGGCCTGGCGCAGGTGGACTCCGCCGACGAGGCCGCCCGGCAGGCCACCACCATCGGCCTCACCGGCGGCATCGCCCTGCTGGTGGTGCTCTTCCTGGCCTACCTCGCCGGTGGGTACGTCGCCGGCCGGATGGCCCGCTTCGACGGCGTCCGCCAGGGGCTGGCCGTGTGGGTCATCGGCCTGGTCGTCGTCGTCCTGCTGGCCGGCCTCGGCGTGGTCCTGGGCGCGCAGTACAACGTGCTCTCCCAGCTGAACCTGCCGAGCATCCCCGTCAGCGGCAGCACCGCGACCACCGCCGGCGTCATCGCCGGGGCGGCCGCCCTGGTGGTGTCCCTGCTGGGCGCGCTGCTCGGCGGCGCCCTCGGGACCCGCTACCACCGCAGGATCGACCGCGTCGGCTTCACCGCCTGAGGTCCGCGCCCTCCTCGACCACGGCGGCGCCGTCGACAGGGGACCCGTTGTCCTGCACCGCCTGGCCGCAGCGCGGGACGAGGAGCAGGACCGCCAGCACGATCGCCAGTCCGGCGAGGACGGTGGCGGCGACGATCCCCCTCCCCCGGCGGCCCGAGGCGCTGGGTCGGTCCCCGTCGGAGCGGTCCCCGGGTCGTCCACCGTGGGGGCCTGGGTCGGTTGGAGGCATCATCTGCTCCACGATCGGCTGGTCGCGCGTGGCTTCCGCACGACCTCCCTGCCCCGGAGCCGCGTCCACCATGCACGCCCCGCGCGCCCGTACGCTCCCGGGCAGCCGGCACCGGAGGTGGAACGGCCCGTGCGACCCCTGGACGCCGTCCTCCCGGAGGACCCCGCGCCCGTCGTCGCCCGGTTGCGCGCCGCCGGCTGCGTCTTCGCCGAGGACGAGGCGGCCGCCCTGCTGGCCGCCTCGAGCGGTCCCGCCCACCTCGCGGCCCTGGTCGGCCGGCGGGTCGCCGGCGAGCCGCTGGAGACGCTCCTCGGCTGGGCCGGCTTCTGCGGGCTGCGGGTCGCGGTGGAGCCCGGCGTCTTCGTGCCCCGCCAGCGGACCGCCCTGCTGGTCGAACGGGCGGTCGCGCTGCTGCGGGACTCCGGGCCGGCACCGGTGGTCGTGGACCTGTGCTGCGGTTCCGGGGCGGTGGGGCTGGCCGTGGCCACCGCCGCGGGCCCGGTCGAGCTGCACGCGGCCGACGTGGACCCGGTCGCCGTCCGCTGCGCCCGGCGCAACGTCGGGCCGGTGGGCGGCCGGGTGCACCGGGGGGACCTCTACGCCGCCCTGCCGGCCGGCCTGCGCGGCCGGGTCGACGTGCTCGCGGTCAACGCGCCCTACGTGCCCAGCGCCGCCGTGGCGCTGATGCCACCGGAGGCCCGCGACCACGAGCCGCGGGCAGCCCTGGACGGCGGCCCCGACGGCACCGGCCTGCAGCGGCGGGTCGCTGCCGGAGCGCGGCACTGGCTCGCGCCGGGCGGGGCCCTGCTGGTGGAGACCAGCGCGCACCAGGCGCCGCTCACCGCCGCCGCGGTCGAGGCCGGGGGGTTGCACGCGACCGTCGTCCGGGACGACGAGCGGGACGCGACGGTGGTCGTCGGGACGCCCCGGAGAGCTGTATCGGGGCGCTCACATTCCGCTGTGACACACGCGGTCACCGTTCCGGACGGATCAGTGACGCCATGACCTGGGCGGATGCGGGCCCTTGGTCCCTGCCGCCCCCGCAACGGGGGGTACACGATCCCCGCATGAACGAGGGGGACCGGCTCAGGGACGAGCCGGAAGACGGGCTGCCCGGCACCGCCACAGGGCACGACGCCACGGAGGACGAGATGCGCGGGCGCCGGGTGGAGCCGATGCGCATCACCCCGCTGCTGCCGCGGCGGCAGAACCCCTGGCTGCTCGTCGACGTCGACGGCTCGCCGGCCTCGTACGGGGCCCTCGTCTGGGCGCTGCGGGAGGCCGCCCGCCGGGAGGCCACCGTCGTCGCCGTGTGCGTCCTCGACGACGAGGGCGACGACGTCCTTGCCAGCCTCACCCGCCCGGGACGGCACGCGAGCACCGTGGCCCTGGAACGGCTGGACGCCCAGGTGCTGCGGGCCATCGCGGAGACCGGCGTCTCCGGCCGGGTCCGCACCGCCGTGCTCGAGCGCCCGGTGTTCGAGGCGCTGAGCAGCGCCGCCCGGGGCGCCGACCTCGTGGTGGTCAGCGGCCACGGCAAGACCCTGCTTCGTCCCGCCGTCCCCCGGCAACCGCCGCGCCGCCTCGCCCGCGGCGCGTGACGGAGGCCCGCATCACCCCGCCCTCGCCGCTCCTGCCGGAGCACCCCGACAGCCGGGCCCTGACCCCGCCCGGCGCCGGGGCGGTCGGCCTGCCCTCGGCCGAGGTGCGCGCCGCCGGCAGCATCACGACCGCGCACAGGGAGCAGGTCGACGTCACGCTGCACGAGATCGTGCAGGCCGCCGTCGAGAGCACCGGCGCCACCTACGGCGCGCTCGGCGTCGTGGACGGCAGCGGCACCCGCTTCGAGCGCTTCGTCGTCGTCGGCATGGACGCCGCCGTCCGGCAGCGGATCGGCCGGCTGCCCGTGGGGGACGGCGTCCTCGGCCTGCTGCTGCAGCGGCCTGCCCCGCTGCGGCTGGACGACCTCACGGCCCATCCGCAGTCGGTCGGCTTCCCGCCCGGCCACCCTCCGATGCACGCCCTCCTCGCCGTGCCCGTCCGGGTGCGGGACGAGGTGTTCGGCCACCTCTACCTGACCGTCAAGCAGGGCGGCGGGTCGTTCACCGAGGCCGACGAGGCCACGGCGGTCGCGCTCGCCGCGGCCGCCGGCCTGGCGATCTCCAACGCCGAGCTGGTCGAGCGCGCCGAGCACCGCCGCGCGTGGGCCCAGGCCGGCACCGACATCGCCACCGCGCTGCTGTCCGGCGCCGACCCCGACACCGTGCTGCGCTCGATCGGGGAGCAGGTCGCGGACCTGGCCTCGGCCGACGCCGCCGGCGTGCTGGTGCCCAGCACCGACGACGAGGACGCCCTCACCGTCGGCGTGGCCGTCGGCCTGGACAACGAGTACGCCGAGGGGGTGCGCCTGCCGCTGATCGACAGCCAGCTGGGGACGGCGCACCGCACCGGCACGCCCGCGCTCATCCCCGACGCCCGCACCGCCGCGGTCGGGGGGCAGCGGGCGCCCGTGCTCGGCGAACTGGCCCACCGGTACGGCCCGACGCTGATCATCCCGCTGGGCGGCCGCCCGGCGCTGGGCACGGTCGTGGCGCTGCGGCTGCGCGGCCGGGAGCCCTTCCCACCCGACACCCTCGAGCTCGCCTCCGCCTTCGCCGCGCAGGCCTCGGTGGCCCTCGAGCTGGCCCGCAGCCAGCTGCGGGAGCGGCGGCTGCAGGTCCAGGCCGACCGCGACCGGATCGCCCGGGACCTGCACGACCACGTCGTCCAGCGGATCTTCGCGACCGGGCTGGCGCTGGACCGGGTCAGCCGCTCGCTGGAGGAGCAGCTGCCCGAGACGGCGGCCGCGCTGGCCGAGCGGGTGGACGAGCTCGACGGCACGATCGCCCGCATCCGCTCGGCGATCTTCGAGCTGCACGAGGCCGACGACGCCTCGCCCGATGCCGTCCGCACCCGCATCGTCGACGTCGTCCGCTCCATCACCGGCGGGCAGGGGCTGCGGCCGGACGTGCGGCTGCGCGGGGAGGACGACCTGCCGCCGGCGCTGCTGCCCGACGTCATCGCCGTCGTCCGGGAGCTGGTCACCAACGTGGTGCGGCACGCGCAGGCGACCCGGGTGACGGTCACGGTCTCCGTGGACACGGAGGTACGGGTCGTCGTCACCGACAACGGGGTCGGGCTGCCCGCGGTCGCCGTCCGCAGCGGGCTGACCAACCTGACCGACCGTGCCGAGCGGCACGGCGGCCGGCTGACCACCTCCACCGGCCCCAAGGGCACGCAGATCCGCTGGACGGTGCCGATGCCGCGCCAGGACTGAGCCGGCGCGGCGTTCAGTCGGGACGGTCGCGCAGCTCAGTGGCGAGGATCGCGGCCTGGGTGCGCCGCTCGAGGCCCAGCTTGGCCAGCAGGTGGCTGGTGTAGTTCTTCACCGTCTTCTCGGCCAGCCCCATCCGGGCGCCGATCTGGCGGTTGGTCAGGCCCTCGCCGATCAGCCGCAACACCGTGCGCTCCTGCTCGGTGAGCACCGCCAGCCGGCGGTCCCGCTCGGCCGGGCGCCGGCGCGCCGCCGAGGCCGAGACCGAGGCGTCCCGGTCGAACAGCGTCCCGCCCCCGGCGACGGTCCGGACGGCGGTGACCAGCGCCGAGCCACGCACCTGTTTGAGCACGTACCCCGACGCCCCGGCGGCGACCGCGGCGGCCACCGCGTCCTCGTCCGGGAAGCTGGTCAGCACCAGGCAGCGCAGCCCGGGCACCCGCTCGCGCAGCTTCCGGCAGACCTCCGCGCCGTCGCCGTCGGGCAGGCGCATGTCGACGACGGTGACGTCCGGCCGCACCGCCGGGACCCGCGCCAGCGCCTCGGCGACCGACCCGGCCTCCCCCACGACGCAGATCTCCGGGTCTTCCTCGAGGACCTCGGCCACGCCGCGCCGGACCACCTCGTGGTCGTCGACGAGGAACACGCGAACGGAGGCGTCGTTCGACTCCACGGGCTGGCCCCCTCCGGAGAGTGACGTCCTTCACACAGCGTAGCGACTGGGGGCGTGGACTCACCAGTCTCGGCGGCTCAGGCGGGCAGCAGCAGCGCCGCGTAGAGCGTGAGCCCCGGTCCGAAGGCCATGGCGACGACCGGGCCGTCGGCGTCGGCGAGCTCCTCGAGCACCAGCAGCACCGTCGCCGACGAGCAGTTGCCGTGCTCGGCGAGCACGTGCCGCGAGGCGGCCAGCTGCTCCTCGGCCAGCCCGAGCTGGTCGCGGACGACGTCGAGGATCCGTGGTCCCCCCGGGTGCACGGCCCAGCCGGCGACGTCCTCCACCCGCAGCCCGGCACCGGCGAGCAGCTCGTCGACGACCTCGCCGACGTGCCGGGACAGCACGTCGGGGACCCGCGGCG
Organism: Geodermatophilus sp. SYSU D01176; assembly: GCF_054050015.1. NCBI lineage: Bacteria > Bacillati > Actinomycetota > Actinomycetes > Geodermatophilales > Geodermatophilaceae > Geodermatophilus > Geodermatophilus sp. SYSU D01176. The sequence goes on from NZ_JBJGYN010000035.1 coordinate 16,426, forward strand.
ACAGCCCCATGCGGAAGCCCAGGTCGGTGACGTCCCAGGTCATGTGGTCGGCGGTGGAGGCGTCGGTGCGGGCCACCACGCCGGCCAGCCGCCGCCCGCGCGCGCCCGGCTCCAGCACGACGGCCGCCGCGGCGTCGGAGAACAGCGCGTGCGCGACGACCTGGTCGAGCTCCCGCACCGGCGGCTGCACGTGCAGGCTGGTCAGCTCGCAGCACAGCAGCACGGCCGGGCGCGAGCGGGCCACCACGTAGTCGCCGACCGCGGCCAGGCCCGGGATGGCGGCGTAGCAGCCCATGTGCCCGACCAGCAGCCGCTGCAGCCCCGGCGGCATGCCGAGGTCGCTGGCCAGCCGGATGTCCAGGCCGGGGGTCGCGTACCCGGTGCAGGTGGCAACGGCGAACAGGCCGACGTCCCCCGGCGCCAGGCCGGCGTCGTCGAGGGCGGCCGCGACCGCCTGCTTGCCCAGCGGCAGCGCCTCCTGGACGTAGCGCTGCATCCGCGCGCCGGTGCTCCACCCGCTGATGTCCTCGTCGAGCGGGTTGGCCACCGCGTGCCGGCGGCGCACCCCGGAGCCGGCGAAGACCCTCCTGGCCGCGCGGATGTCGGCGTAGTGGCCGGCGAAGAACCCGTCCCAGGCCGCGTCCTGGTCGATCGTCGTGGGCAGCGCTCGGCCGGCACCGGTCAGGACGGCGCTCATCGGCGCAGCTCGCGGGCGCTCATGGCCCCGACCCTAGGGGCGACCGCGAGCGCGCGCCGCCCTGTCGGGCCGCTCACCTGCGCCTCCCGTAGCCGGCGAAGACGACGGCGGTGGACCGGACCGGCTTCATGCGGACCGACTCCCGCCGGCCCAGACGCCACGCCAGCGCCTGCCGGAACGAGGGCCGCAGGCCCACCAGCAGGAGGTCCAGGCCCAGCTCGTCGGCGGCGGCGAGCAGGCGGGCGCGGTCGACGAAGAGCGCGGGGTCGTGCAGGCCGGGAGGGGGGCCGCCGGGCAGCCGCTCGGCCACGGTCACCATGAGGAACCGCCCGATGCGGGTGGCCGCCAGGGCGTCGACGACCAGCGTGCCGCCGGGGCGCAGCAGCCGGGCGCACTCGGCGAGCACACCGACGTCGTCCTCGACGTGCTCGAGGATCTCCCCCGCCACGACCACGTCGGCGCACCCGTCGGCCAGCGGGACGGCGAGCACCGAGCCGCGCACCGCCAGGACGCCGTGCTCGCGGGCCACCCGCAGGCCCACCGCGCCGATGTCGACGCCGACGTGGCGGTAGCCGAGCCGGGCGGCGTGCGGCGCCATCAGGCCGCCGCCGCAGGCGAGGTCGACCAGCACCGCGTCCGGGCCCGGCGCCGGCGGGATGTGCTCGGCCCGCGACTCGGCCAGCCAGTGCAGTGCGGCGAACCCGCCGGAGGTGTCCCACCACTGGTCGGCCATGGTGTCGTACTGGGCGGGGTCGTTCCGGCGCAGCCGGCTCATGCGAGGGTCTCAGTCCTTCTTCAGCGGGTCGTGCCCCCAGTTCATCAGCGAGTAGCGCCACCGGGAGGTCTCGACGTCCTCCTTGCCCGGCTGCTGTGCCAGGTGCCGGGCGACGTAGCCGTGCACCTCCCGCATGTGCGCGAGGTCGTCGTCGTCCAGGTCGGACTTCTTCTTCCGCAGCAGCTCGACGATCCGGCGTCCCGACGCGTGCCCGGTGGACTCACCGCTCCCGTCCTGCTGCCCGACCGACCGCGACTGCTCGGTCTCCAGCCAGCGCTCCAGCTCCGCGGCGGTCATGTTCACCGCGTCGGCGAACCGACTGCGGGTGGTGTCCAGGTCCTCGTCGTGCGCCATGGCTGCTCCCGCGGGGGTCTGCGCGTGCCGGTCGGGTTGGGGCCGGTCCCCGGGCGGTACCGCAGGTGGGTGGCACGGAAACGGACCGACGTGGCCGGGGCCGCGGTCGCCCGTGGCCAGACGCCCGAGGAGGTGCTGGACCGCAACCTCGCCGAGCTGCTGCAGGAGATGCGGGTGGCGATCACCGGGGTGCAGATCCTGTTCGCCTTCCTGCTCACCCTGCCCTTCAGTGCCCGCTTCGACCGGCTCGACGTCTTCGGGACGACGGTCTACACGGTCACCCTGCTCAGCACCGCGACCGCGACGCTGGTGCTCATCGCCCCGGTCTCCTTCCACCGCACGCTGTTCCGGCAGCGACGCAAGGAGCAGCTGGTCGCCTTCGCCGACGGCGCGCTGCTCGTGGGCCTGGCGCTGCTGCTGCTGGGAATCGCGGCGGCGGTCCTGCTGGTGCTCGACGTGGTCCTCGGGCGCTGGGCGGCGGTCGCCTGCTGCGCCTTCGTCGTCGCGCTCGGCGGCGTGGCCTGGTACCTGCTCCCGCTGCGCCAGCGCCGGCCGCCCGGCGGGTGAGGACCTGGGCGATGCTGCACGGGTGAGCGTCACCGTCGTCGGCAGCCTCAACGAGGACGTGCTGGTCCGCGTGTCCCGGCTGCCCGGCCGCGGCGAGACCGTCGTCGGCCGGGGGACGGTGCTGGCACCGGGCGGGAAGGGCGCCAACCAGGCGGCGGCCGCCGGGCGGCTCGGCGGCCCGGTCGCGATGGTCGGGCGGGTCGGCGACGACCCGGCCGCCGACCGCCAGCTGGCCGCCCTGGCCCGGGAGGGCGTCGACGTCGCCGCCGTGGTGCGGACGCCGGGGACGCCCACCGGCAGCGCCACCATCCCGGTCGAGGACGGCAGCGGCGAGAACCTGATCGTCGTCGTCCCGGGTGCCAACGCCGACCTGGCACCTGCGGACGTCGACGTCGCGGCCGTCCGCGACGCCCGGGTGGTGCTGCTGCAGCTGGAGGTGCCGCTGGAGACGGTGCGGGCGGCGGCCTCGGTGGCCACGGGCACGGTCGTCCTCACACCCGCCCCGCCCCGGCCCCTGCCGGCGGAGCTGCTGGGGCGGGTCGACGTCCTGGTCCCCAACGAGCACGAGCTGGTGCAGCTGGCCGGCGCGTCCCCCGGCGACCGGGGCCCCGGCGAGCTGGCGGCGCTGGCCCGCGGCCTCGCGGCCCGGACGGTGGTGGTCACCCTGGGGGGGCGCGGCGCGCTGCTCGTGCCGGACGACGGCCCGGCGCTGCTGCAGCCGCCGCTGGCGGTGCAGCCCGAGGACACCACCGGCGCCGGCGACGCGTTCAGCGGAGCCCTCGCCGTCGCCCTCGCCGCGGGGACGCCCCCGGCGGAGGCGGTCGCGACTGCGGCCACGGCGGCCGCCCTCTCGACCACCGGGCCCGGTGCCCGCGGCGCCCTGCCCGACGCTGCCGCGGTGGCCGCGGCGCGGGGTGGGCTCCCGGCCGCCGTCCCGGTGGACGAGACGGTTGACCGGACGGCCGGCCGGGCACAGGCTCGGCCAGCCGACGACCGAGGAGGCACACCGTGAGCGAACCCGAGCAGCCCGCGCACACCACCGAGCCGGCCGAGGGTGGGGACCCGCCCGGTGAGGACTCCGGTGGCCAGACGCCGCACCCGGACCAGCCCGCCGAGGGCGGCGACGTGACCGAGGGCGGCGACGTGACCGAGGGCGGCGCGGACACCCGCTGACCCGATCGGCGCGGGCGGGGGCGCGATCCGCGCCCGCGCCCACCGCCGGGAGCGTCGGGCGTGACGCATCTCTCCGTGACTTCGGCTCAACTCACCGTCGCGGGTCTGTTTCGTCACCCGGTGCCCGGGGGACGCTGGCGGCATGGAGGACACGCAGCACCAGCCCCGAGTAGGCGCCGAGGCTCCCGAGGAGCGCCCGGCCGACGAGTCACAGGCCCGGCAGGCCTCGACCGCCCCCCTGGCCCGCATGCTGGCCAACCCCCGCCGGACCCGCAGGGCCTGAAAGAGGACCCGCACCGGGGATCGGTCGGCCGGCGACGGTCACGGATCGTCACACGCGTCCCACCGATCCCCGGGGTCCCGGTCAGCCCGGGCGCACCTCGTCACTCACCGCAACCACCCGTCGGCCGGTTCCGGCGTGCCGCGAACTGCTCCGTCACGCGCTGGGGCAGCATCGCCGACGTGACCGCAGCCGCCATCCCCCTCACCGCCGACGATGCCTCGGCCCCCGTCCGCCGGAGCCGGGCGGAGCGGCAGGCCATCGTGCTGGACACCGCGGAGCGGCTGTTCGCCAGCCGGAGCTCGCGCAGCGTGGGGATGGACGAGCTGGTCCGCGAGACCGGCCTGGGCAAGATGACGGTCTACCGGCTCTTCAAGAGCAAGGACGACCTGGTCGGCGCCTACCTCGCGCGCAAGGCGGCCACCGTGCTGGCCCGCATCGACGCCGAGCTCGAGCGCCTCGCCGACGACCCCCGGGCGGCGCTGCTGTCCGTCGTCGACATCGTCCAGCACGACGTCACCCGCGCCGGCTTCCGCGGCTGCCCCTTCACCAACGTCAGCAGCGAGTACGACGACCCGCAGCACCCCGCCCGCAGCGCCGCCGCCGACTACAAGTTCGAGCTGCACGCCCGCCTGGAGCGCCTCGCCGAGCAGGTCGCCCCCGGCGCCGGGGAGGACCTGGCCGCGCAGGTGCACCTGATCATCGACGGCATGTACCTCTCCGGCGGTCTGCTGGGCCCCGACGGCCCCGCCTCCCACGGCCGCGAGCTGGCCGAGCGGCTCGTCGACATCGCCGTCCGCTGAGTCCTTCGTCGGCCTGCCGGCCGACGACCGCGGCCAGGTGCGGCCCCAGCTCCGCGGAGCCCATCCACCGCCTCGATCGCGGGACCCTCCGGGCCGCACTCCTCCGCGGTCCCCGGGCGAGGACTGGCGGAGCACCGCAGGATGGGCCGGTGAGCACCGACCGCAGCCGGCCCGACCTCGACGACACCACGGTGGAGGGCCTCGGCAAGCTCTCCGAGGCCCTGGAGACCATCGAGCAGGCGCGCGGCCAGCTCTACGGCTTCCACCAGCACTCCGGCAAGGCGGACCTGCTGCTCCAGGACGCCGTCGAGCTGCTGCGGAAGGCCGGCCACACCGCGCTCGCCGACGACCTGGACCGCGACCTCGTCGGCCGCAACGTCATCGCCGACCGCTGGACCTTCCAGATCGTCGAGGACTACGACGCGAACTACTGGTCGGTCTTCCGCGCGTTCGACGAGCGCGCCCGCACCGAGCTGGCCGACGGCGACCGGCACGTGTTCGAGGCGCGGATGAAGCAGCGGGAGCGCACCAAGGGCCACCCGAACCACGAGGCCGGCCCGGTCCTCGACGAGTGACCTCGCCCGGTCGCCGTCCGGACGCCGCCGACGCACACTCCCGGCATGACGATGCCGGAGCCCGACGAGCCGCGCGACGCCCAGCCCCTCGGCGCCGAGGCCGCCCCGCCCGGGGACCCGGGGTCCCAGGGCGGCACGCCCGGCCCGGCCGACGGTGTGGCGGGCCCGAGCTGGCCTCCGGCCGAGACCGAGCCCGACGCGCACGGGTGACCGTGCGCGGGGCGGCGGCGGGCACCAGACTCGACCCGTGACCACCCCCGGCTCCGACCCCCTGCGCACCTCGACCGGCCAGACCGGCCAGACCGGGACCCCCGGGACGCCCACGGGTCCGGCCGCCACCGGCCCGGCCACCACCAGCAGGACGACGCCCGAGCGTTCCCCCGTCCGCCGCGCCGGCCGCACCGCGGGCCGCACGCTCGCGCTGGCGCTGCTGCTGTTCGTCACCGTGGTGCTGGTGCTCTTCGTCGTCTACAACAACCAGACCGTCCAGATCAGCCTGGTCTTCACCGACATCCAGGCCCCGCTGGTGCTCGCCCTGGTCATCGCCGCGGCCCTCGGCGGCCTGCTGGTGGGGCTGGCCGGCCTGGTGCTGCGCGCCCGCCGCCGCAGCTGAGCCGCCGCGCCGTCCCCGCCGTCAGCCCGCGGCGACGGCGAGGTGCGGGCGCGGGCGGAGGCGGCTCGCGCCAGGTGGCTCCGGTACCACGGAGCCGCCGCAGACGGTGCAGCGACGAGTCCCCGGTGCCGGAGGCGTCGACCGCCAGCCGCACGCCGAGCGCCCGCAGCCGGCGGGCCGCCTCCACGAAGCGTGGTCGAGGAACGCGTGCTCGGTGAGCTCCAACGGCAGACACGGAACGGGGATCGAGCGCCTGGGCTCACCCTCCCGAGGGAGTCGGGGCGGGCCGCCCTCTGCTGTCCCGCCGCGGTGCTTGCTCCGGGTTACCGGCCGGTAATACGGTTTGTTACCGGCGAGTACGGACTCGTCGACTGGGCAACGGAGCACCGGGAGCCACACGCGATGAGCCACTACACCGCGAACCTGCGGGACCTCGAGTTCAACCTCTTCGAGTTCCTCGACACCAAGGACCGGTTCGGCACCGGGCCGTTCGCCCAGATGGACGCCGGGACCGCGCGCGGTGTGCTCGCCGAGATCCGCCGGCTGGCCGAGGGGCCGATCGCGGAGTCCTTCGCCGAGGCCGACCGCAACCCGCCGGTGTTCGACCCGGCCACGCACTCGGTGACCCTGCCGGAGAGCTTCAAGCGGTCGGTGCGCGCCATCGAGGACGGCGACTGGTACAACCTCGACCTGCCCGAGCACCTCGGCGGCTTCGGCGCCCCGCACGCCCTGACCTGGGCGGCCTTCGAGATGGTCCTCGGCGCCAACCCGGCCGTGTTCATGTACGGCTCGTGGGCAGCCTTCGCCGCGATCCTCGACGAGCTCGGCACCCCGGACCAGAAGCGCCTGGCGCAGCTCATGCTCGAGCACAAGTGGGGCGCCACCATGGTGCTCACCGAGCCCGATGCGGGCTCCGACGTCGGCGCGGGCCGCACCAGGGCCGTGCGGCAGGACGACGGCTCCTGGCACATCACCGGCGTCAAGCGGTTCATCACCTCGGCCGAGCACGACCTGTCCGACAACATCGTCCACCTGGTGCTGGCCCGCCCCGAGGGCGCGGGGCCCGGGACCAAGGGGCTGTCGCTGTTCGTCGTCCCCAAGTTCCACGTCGACCTCGGGACCGGTGCCCTCGGCGAGCGCAACGGCGTGTACGTCACCAACGTCGAGCGGAAGATGGGGCTCAAGGTCTCCACGACCTGCGAGCTCACCTTCGGCGACGGCCCGGTGCCCGCCACGGGCTGGCTGGTCGGCGAGGTCCACGACGGCATCGCGCAGATGTTCCGGGTCATCGAGCACGCCCGGATGTTCGTGGGCGCCAAGGCCATCGCCACGCTGTCGGCCGGCTACATGGTGGCCCGGGACTACGCGAAGACGCGCGTCCAGGGCGCCGACCTCACCGCGCTGGCGAAGGACGCCCCGCGGGTGACCATCACCCACCACCCCGACGTGCGCCGCTCGCTCATGCTGCAGAAGGCCTACGCCGAGGGCATGCGGGCGCTCTACCTGTACGCCGCCACCTTCCGCGACCGGGTCACCGAGGCCGAGGCCGCCGGCACCGCCCACAGCGAGGAGGCGAGACTGGCCGCCCGCGTCAACGACCTGCTGCTGCCGGTGGTGAAGGGCTTCGGCTCCGAGCGGGCCACCCGGCTGCTCACCGCCGAGTCGCTCCAGTGCCTGGGCGGCTCGGGGTACCTGCAGGACCACCCGATCGAGCAGTACATCCGCGACTCGAAGATCGACACCCTCTACGAGGGCACCACGGCCATCCAGGGGCAGGACTTCTTCTTCCGCAAGATCGTCAAGGACGGGGGCGTCGCGCTGACGTGGCTGGCCGCGCAGGTCCAGGCCACGATCGACGCCGAGGTGGGCAACGGCCGCCTCAAGGAGGAGCGCGCCGCGCTGGCCACCGCCCTCGGCGAGGTCCAGGGGACGCTCACCGCGATGTTCGGCCGCCTGACCGAGGCTGCGCAGGACCCGTCGAAGCTGTACGAGGTCGGCCAGAACACCAGTCGGCTGCTGCTGGCCACCGGCGACCTGGTCACCGCCTGGCTGCTGGTGCGCCAGGCCGAGGTGGCGCTCGGTGCGCTGGCCGGCGAGGTGAGCGAGCGCGACCGGCACTTCTACGAGGGCAAGCTCGCCGCCGCCTGGTTCTTCACCACCCAGGTCCTGCCTCGGCTGTCCTCGGAGCGGGTCATCGTGGAGAACACCGACAACGCGCTGATGGAGGTCGACGAGGCGGCGTTCTGAGCTCAGCTCCCGGGCTCCCGGCAGGGCCGACCACGCGCTGTGGTCGCCGTCCTCGTGGTGCGAGCGTGGACGGCGACCGCGAGCCGAGGGTGGTGACGACCGTCAGGCCGGTCGCGGCCGTTTCAGGGAGACGACGGCGGGCATGGCTGACGCGACAGCGTCGGACAGGAGGCTCCCGTGAGCGACCCCCAGGGCAGCGACCGGATCCAGCAGGACATCCCCACCGCATCGGGCACCGGCGACAACAGCAGCACCGGCTCGGGCTTCGAGGACGTCCCCCTCACTCGCGAGGAGGCGATCGAGCGCGACGCCGCGACCGACGACGACCTCCCCGCGCGCGCCGACTCCGACATCGCCCGGGCCCGGACGGACGGTCCGTCCGGCGAGGTCTCGGGCCCCGCCCCGCGATCCGGAGGTCGAGAGATCTGATGAGCGAGTCCGAGAGCACCGGGTACCACGAGTCCCCGGACACCACGAACGGCCCGACGAACACCAACATGGTCGACGGTGTCCCCGGCGAGGACCGGTCGGACGGCGGTGAGCGGGACGAGGTCACGCTGACCACCGACGACGAGGCCCAGCGCGACGACGGCACGGTCCGCCCGGGGAACGTCCCCGACTGACAGCGGTTCTCGGGTTGGTCGGGGGGTAGGTCGACGGGCGAGATCGACGATCTCGCACGCTTCCGGGCCGGTGACCGTGCGAGACCGCCGATCTCGCCGCTGCGGGGTGGCCCCTCCCGGGCCCAGGAGGCGTGGTTGCCCTCGTGCCGGCGGTGACGGACGTGATGTGCGTCACCACCATGTCTGCTCGGGCCAGTGTGTGGGCCCACGCTGTGTGGCCGGACGACGGGACCCCCTAGCCTTCCCCGACATGGCGGACTCAGGAACCCTCAGCGGACGGCGGGCCCTCGTCACCGGCGGCGCCTCGGGCATCGGGCGCGCCTGCGCGGTGCGGCTGGCCCAGGCCGGCGCGGCCGTCGTCGTCGTCGACCGCGACGCCGAGGCAGCGAAGACGGTGGCCGACGCGGTCGGGGGGACGGCGGTCGCCGTCGACCTCTCCGACCTCGACGCGGTCGACGCCCTGGACCTCGACGTGGACGTGCTGGTGAACAACGCCGGGCTGCAGCACGTGGCGCCGCTGCACGAGTTCCCGGTCGACCGCTTCTCGCTGATCCTGCGGCTCATGCTGGAGACGCCGTTCCGGCTGGTGCGCGGCGCGCTGCCGCACATGTACGAGCGCGGCTGGGGGCGGATCGTCAACGTCAGCTCGGTCCACGGGCTGCGGGCCTCGGCGTACAAGAGCGCCTACGTCACCGCCAAGCACGGCCTCGAGGGGCTGTCGAAGGTGATCGCGCTGGAGGGCGCGCCGCACGGGGTCACCTCCAACTGCGTCAACCCCGCGTACGTGCGCACGCCACTGGTGGAGAACCAGATCGCCGACCAGGCCAAGGCGCACGGCCTGTCCGAGGACGAGGTGGTCGAGCAGGTCATGCTCGCGCCGGCCGCCGTCAAGCGGCTGATCGAGCCCGAGGAGGTCGCCGAGGCCGTGGCCTACCTCTGCTCCCCGGTCGCCGCCTCCATCACCGGCAGCTCCCTGGTCATGGACGGCGGGTGGACCGCCCACTGATGGCGGACTCCCTGCCCCCCAGCCCTCGTACGCTGGCCTCGCCCGGAGGCTCGGCCCGAGCTCGCGAGGGTGGGGAGGGGCGAGGTCCTTCCACTCACAGCGGGCCGGCGCCGGCGCCCGGCCAGCTCGACGGCGCCGCGGAGTACTTCGCGCTGCTGCTCGAGGAGGCGGCGGCGATCGAGTTCGAGGGGCCGGTCGTGCGCGCCCGCGCGGCCGGCGCCGACGGCGCGACGCTCGCCGGGCTGGAGCGGATCAAGCTGCTGGCCCTGCAGGTGCGCGACGCGTTCGCCGCGCGGCGCCGCCGGGAGTCCGAGCTGGCCGCGCTGTTCGACACCGCCGGCGACCTCGCGGCGCTGCGCAGCGTCGACGAGGTGCTGACCGCGATCGTGCGACGGGCCCGGCAGCTGCTGGGCACCGACGTCTCCTACCTGACCCTGCACGACGACGCCCGCGGCGACACCTACATGCGGGTGACGGACGGGTCCGTCTCGGCCCGCTTCCAGGCGCTGCGGCTGCCGATGGGGGCCGGCCTCGGCGGGCTGGTCGCCCAGACCGCCGCGCCGTACGCCACCGCCCGCTACTTCGCCGACCCGCGCTTCCAGCACACCGACGAGATCAACGGCGGCGTCGCGGAGGAGGGCCTGGTCGCCATCCTCGGCGTCCCGCTGGTCCGGGGCTCCCGGGTGATCGGGGTGCTCTTCGCCGCCGACCGCAACGAGCGGCTCTACGACCGCTCGGAGGTCTCGCTGCTGGGCTCGCTGGCCGCGCACGCGGCGATCGCGCTGGACAACGCCCGCCTGCTGGAGGAGACCCGCTCGGCGCTGGAGGAGCTGTCGGCGGCCACCCGTGAGCTGCGGGCGCACTCGACGTCGGTGGAGCGGGCCGCGGGCGCGCACGACCGGTTCATCGACATCGTGCTGCGCGGCGGCGGGGTGGAGGACGTCGCGACCGCCGTCACCGAGGCGCTCGGCGGGCGGATCACCATCCTCGACGAGCACGGCCGCGGCACGCCGTCCCCCGCGTCGGACGACGACCTGCCGCCCGACCCCGCGGCCGCGCTCACCCTCGCCCGCTCGACCGGCCGCACCGTCCGCGACGGCCGCTGGTGGACCGCTGCCGTCACCGCGGGCGCGGAGCTGCTCGGCGGGCTGGTCCTGCACCGGGACGACGAGCTCTCCGAGGCCGACCAGCGCATCCTCGAGCGTGCCGCGCTGGTGACCGCGCTGCTGCTGCTCATCCGCCGTACCGCCGGCGAGGCGGAGGGCCGGGTGCGCGGCGAGCTGCTGGAGGAGCTGCTGGGGCCGGCGCTGCGCGACCCGGACGGGCTACGGGAGCGGGCGCGCCGGCTGGGCGCGGACCTCGACCGGCCGCACGCGGTCGTCGTCGCCCTGGTGGAGGAGCCCGGCCGGGGCCGGGCGCTGGCACAGGCCACCCACCTGGCCGCCGTGCGCGGCGGGCTGGCCGGGCTGCACGACGGGCGGGTCGTGCTCTGCCTGCCCGGGCAGGAGCCCGGCGGCGCGGCGGCACAGGTGTGCCGGGAGCTCACCGCCGCGGTGGGCCGGCCGGTGACCGTCGGCGGCGCCGGGCCGGTGCAGGGGCCGGCGGCGGTCGCGCCCGCACACGTCGAGGCGCAGCGCTGCGCCGCCACGCTGGTCGCCCTGGGCCGGTCCGGCCAGGCGGCCAGCGCCGACGAGCTCGGCTTCGTCGGCCTGCTGGTGGGCGAGGGCCGGGACGTGCGCAGCTTCGTCACCGCCACGCTCGGCCCGGTGCTGGACTACGACGAGCGCCGCGGCACCGACCTGGTCGGGACGCTGCGGGCCTGGTTCGCCGCCGGCGGGTCACCGGCGCGGGCGGCGGAGGCGCTGCAGGTGCACGTCAACACCGTCACCCAGCGCCTGGACCGGGTGGGCCGGCTGCTGGGCCGCGAGTGGTCGACGCCCGACCGCGCCCTGGAGGTGCAGCTCGCGCTGCGGCTGCACCGGCTCACCGCCACCGGCGACTGAGCGGGCCGGACCCTCCTCCGCCGGTCACCCCGGCCCGCTCACCGCCCCCGGCGGCAGCCCACCACCGAGATCGCCCATCTGCTTGCCGCACCGCCGGCAGACCTTCTGGTCCGGGCCGTACGGCCGCTCGTCGGCCGGGTGCTGCCGCACGTGGGCGTGGAGCCCGAGGCGGCAGGGAGGGGCTTGCCGGTCACGGGCCGATGCTGGGCGCCCCGCTCGCCCGCCCGACACGGTCGGAGGTCCCCGCCTCCTCCCCTGCGAGAAGGACCCCGTCCTCCCCACCCCTCGCACGCTCGGGGTGGGACCCGGGACGGGCCACCTAACCTGGAGCAGTGTCCCTTGCCGCCGTCCCGACCCGCCTGCCGGCGGTGGAGTGGACGGCGCTGGCGCGGGCGCACGCCGAACGGGCGGACGCCCTGACCGCAGGGCACCGCGCCCGCCGGTCGACCGGCACCCGCCACCCGGTCGAGGACTTCCTCTACGAGTACTACAGCGCCCGGCCCGCGCAGCTGCGCCGCTGGCACCCGGGCCCCGGGGTGGTGCTCGCCCCCGGCGCGGACGGCCCGGCGCCGCACGCCGGCTGGCGCTGGTACGCCACCCACGACGACGGCGCGGTCACCCTCGACCTCGCCGCCTTCCGGGCCGACCGCGGGGACACGGTCGCGTTCGTCGCCCGGCTGCTGGCCGCGACCGCGTCCCGGCCGGCGCACACCGGCTGCTTCGGGCTGCACGAGTGGGCGATGGTCTACCGGGACGACGCGCACCGGCACCCGCTGCCCCTGCGGCTGGGGCAGGCCGGCACCGACGCCGTCGTCGAGTCCCACCCCATCCGCTGCTCGCACGTCGACGCGTTCCGGTTCTTCACGCCGGCCGCCGTCGGCCGCAACCGGCTGCAGCCGACCCGCGCCACCCAGGTCGAGATGGAGCAGCCGGGCTGCCTGCACGCGACCATGGACCTCTACAAGTGGGCCTACAAGCTCGGCCCCGCCGTCCCCGGCGAGCTGCTGCTGGACTGCTTCGTGCTGGCGGCCGACGTCCGCGAGCTCGACATGCGCGCCTCGCCCTACGACCTGCGCTCGGCCGGCTACGAGCCGGTGGCGATCGAGACGCCGGAGGGCAAGGCGGAGTACGTCGCCGCGCAGCGGGAGTCCGCCCGCCGCGGCGCCGGGCTGCGGGCGCGGCTGCTGGAGGTCTGCGACCGCGTCCTCGAGGGCTGAGCGGACACCCGCCGGCACCCACGCGGCGCATCGCCGCCACGTGGGTGCCGGACCCGGCTATCCCGTCACGCAGTCGAAGCTGGCCGCCTCGTCGGGGCTGCCCGTGCCCCTGAAGTGGGGGTAGGCCGGGTACTGGCACAGCGGACGCGTCCGGGTGGCGCCGGGGTTGGTGTCCCGGACGACGGGGTCGGCCGGTGCCGCGTTCCCCGTCACCCAGCGGTCGAGGGCGGTCAGGGAGTCCCACCCGGCGGCGAACGGCGTGGCGAGGTTGGCGTGGTTGGCGCCGGGGACCAGGTAGAAGCGGGCGAAGGCGTCGACCTTGCGCTGCCCCATGTCCTGCACCAGGCGGTGCCAGTACTCGACCGTGGCCCGGTGGCTGACCAGCTCGTCCGCCGTCCCGTGCAGCAGCAGGAGCTTCCCGCCCCTCCGCGCGAAGGGCCGCAGGTCGGTGCTGTTGACGTCCTGCAGGGCGGTGAGCTCGGAGATGCGGTCCTCCCACGGGCCCGGCGCCAGCGGGTCCAGGGACCGGGAGTCGTGGTCGGGGTCCCGGGTCACCGCGTACCTGACCCACGCGTCCCAGAACTGCATGCCGTATCCGGCCGTCGTGGGCATCGGGTCCGCCGGTGCGGTCGTGCCGAGGCCGAGCAGCGGCGTCGACATGTCCGCGCCGGAGAGGTACGGGAAGCCCGGGTAGCCGGTCTCGCCGCTGGCCAGCGGGTACGGGAAGGTGACCGCGCTGGAAATGGCGCGGATCGCGGTGATCTGCGGGTCGGTCAGGCAGGTGTCGTTCGGGTCCTGGCCCTCCGGGCAGCGGAGGACGGCGGGGTCGAAGTCGCAGGCGGGCTCGTTGCTGATGACGCCGTCCGGCAAGCCGTCGAGGCCGTCGCAGGCGGCCATGACGGCGTTGTAGAGCGTCACCTGCTGGCCGGGCCGGGGGAACGCGCCCGGTGCGGCGAGCTGGCGGGTCATGTGGCCGAAGTAGAGATCCAGGGTGGCGGCGTTGAACGCGGGGTAGACGCTGATGACCCCGTCGAAGTCCCGGCCCCAGCGCTGCGCGACGGCGAGCGCCTCGCGACCGCCGGTGGACCCTCCGGCGAAGTAGGTCCGCTCCGGGGTCTTCCGGTCGTAGTACCGCCCGATGAGGAAGACGGCGGCGTCGCGGGTCTTCTTCAGCGCGTCACCGGCGAAGTTGCGCAGCGCCTCGTCGTTGGCGAGGAACTCGCCGTACAGCGAGCGGGCCGGCAGGAAGTCGGCGGGCGCCTGGTGCCCGGAGTCGCTGGCGAAGGTCGCGTACCCGCGGCCGAGCGGCCGGGGCGCGTCGGGAGGACCGAAGGGGACGTTGCCGTCGACCGGCGGGATCGTCCCGTTGTACCCACCCCCACCGAACATCAGCGCCTTCCGGTTCCACGTGGTGGGGAGCGCGACCTGCACCTGGATGTCGGGCGCCGCGGGGTCCACCGGGTGCAGCGCGGCGCTCACCCGGCAGTGCTCACCGATCGCCGCGGCGCCTCCGCCGGACGCGGGGACGACGGAGGCGGCGGTCACCTCGCCGCCGGTCGTCGGCAGGCCCAACGCGCCCGCGGGGATGGCCACCCCCTCCAGCGCAGCGCACCGGGCGGCGACGTCGGCGGCACCGGCCGGCTGGGCCCAGCCGAGGGAGGCGACGAGGGCGACGCCCACCCCGGCCGCTGCGGTCCTGGCTCTGATCGGGCGCATGGGGCTCCTGTCGGTCGACGTGGACGCGCGGACGACGACGCCCACCGTGGACGCGGAGTGGGCGGGATCACACCGTAGGGATCTGCTTCCGGCGGGCCCACGTGCCCGGGCTCCACAGTCACGGGCCCGGCGGTGGCGCGGGCACCCACACCAGGACCGGGACTCCGGGGCGCGACGTACCGTCGGAGCGTGAGGCCCGTATCCACCGACCGCTGGCTGCGCCTGGACGGCACGACCAACACCCGGGACCTGGGCGGCCTGCCCACCGTCGACGGCGGGACGACCGTCCCCGGCCGGGTGCTGCGCAGCGACAACCTGCAGACCCTGAGCGACGCCGACGTCCGCCGGCTGGTCGACGAGGTGGGGCTGCGCGAGGTCGTCGACCTGCGCACCACCGCCGAGGTGCTGCTGGAGGGGCGCGGGCCGCTGCGCGAGGTGCCCGAGGTGACCCACCGGCACTTCACGCTGCTGCCCGAGCGCGGCCACCACACCGACGTGTTCGCCGTCGAGGAGGCCGACCTGCCGCAGCTGCCCGCCGACTGGGCCGAGTCGATCCTGCCGCGGCAGGTGGCCGAGGGCGACCAGGCCGAGCCGCCGGCGGTGCGCTCCTACCTGGGCTACCTCGCGCACCGGCCCGAGAACGTGGTCGCCGCGCTGCGGGCCCTGGCCGTGCCCGCGGACGGCGTCACGGTCGTGCACTGCGCCGCGGGCAAGGACCGCACCGGGGTCGTGGTGGCCTTCGCGCTCGCCGTGGCCGGCGTCCCGGACGAGGCGATCGTGGCCGACTACGCACTGACCGCCGAGGTCATCGACGACCTGGTGGCCAAGCTGGCCGCGTCACCGACCTACGCCGAGGACATGGTGCGCCGCGACGTCGCCAGCCACACCCCGCGGGCGGAGACCATGCGGCGGGTGCTCGAGCTGCTCGACGAGCGGCACGACGGGCCGGCCGGCTGGCTCACCGAGCACGGGTTCGGGCCGGAGGAGCAGGCCGCCCTGCGCGCCCGCCTCCGCGCCTGATCCGTCGGCCCCCTCCCGGGTCCCGCCCCGAGCTCGCGAGGGGTGGGGAGGAGGGGGTCCTCCTTCAGGCGCCGGTCGACTCGCGGCCCCCTTCAGGGTCCCGAGCCCCGTCCAGGGCCCCACCCCGAGCCTGCGAGGGGCGGGGAGGACGGGGTCCTCCTCCGAGCCGTGGGGAGAAGGGGGTCTTCTTCTTGTGGCGGTACATGTCGGCGTCCGCCGACCGCAGCAGCGCGTCGGCGCTGCCCTGCCCCCCGCTGTGGACCGAGACGCCCACGCTGGTGCCGACCGCGACGTCGGTGCCCTCCAGCCGGAACGGCTCGTCGAAGCAGCCCAGCACGCGGGTGACCACGCGGTCGGCGTCCTCCGGCCGGGGGAGGGCGGGCAGCAGGACGGCGAACTCGTCGCCGCTGAGCCGGCCGACCAGGTCGCCGGGCCGGATCGCGGCCCGCAGCCGCGCGGACACCTGGCGCAGCAGCTCGTCCCCGGCCGCGTGGCCGAGTGAGTCGTTGACCGCCTTGAAGCGGTCGAGGTCGCAGAACAGGACGCCGACGTGCTGGTCGGCGGCGGTGGTGGTCAGCGCGTCGGCGAGCCGGTCGAGGAACAGCACCCGGTTGGGCAGCCCGGTCAGCGCGTCGTGGGTGGCCTGGTGCCGCACGGTCTCCAGCAGGCGGGCCCGCTGCAGCGCGGTCGCGGCCTGGTCGCCGACACCCCGCAGCCGGTGGAGCACGTCGCCGGCGAGGACCTCGGGGGCGCGCCCGGCCGGCCAGCTGGCCGTGGCGACGCCGAGGAAGGTTCGCCCGGCCAGGACCGGGACGGCGACGACGTCGGTGAGCGCCAGCGCCTCGAGCAGCTGCCGCAGCAGCGGGCTGCTGGACTCCGGCCGCAGGAACCGCGGTTCCCGGTCGGTCAGCATCCCGACCAGCTCCGGGACCTCCTCGGCGTGCAGCGGCGTCGCGTGCATCAACCGGCGGTGCTCCTCGACGGGGTCGACGTGGGCGGCCGTGCGCAGGCAACCCTCCGCCGGGTCCCAGAGCAGCACGGCGGCGCTGTCGCAGCCGACGACGCGGGGCAGGGCGGCGGCGACCACGGCGCACACGTCCATGGCGTCGGTGGCGCCGGCGAGCTCGTGGGCCAGGGTGAGCAGCGTCCCGGCCCGGTCGGCCTCCTGCCGGGAGGTCTCCAGGGCCATGAGCAGGTCCAGCGCGGCCGCGGCGTACCCGGCGTAGGCGCCGAGCATCCCGCGTTCGTGCCCGAGGCCGCCGTCGCCGGGGCGGTAGACGGCGGCCAGCCGGCCGTGCACCCGCCGGGCCGAGGCGACGTCGACCGCGACGACGTGAGGGCCCGGGTCGGCGCCGGCCAGCAGCGTGGCGGCGAGGGAGTCGACCTGGCGCCGCGGGAGGCCGGCGCTGTGCACCAGCGCCGGGCCGCCGGCCGGATCGGCCACGGCGAGCAGCCACCCGGGGGCGAGCACCGCCTCGGCGGCCTTCTCGACGATCCGCTGCAGGACGGTCCCGACGTCCTCGCTGGCCACCAGGTCGGCGGCGGCCGACTGCAGGATCCGCAGCTGCTCGCGCAGGGCGAGGAGCTCGGGGACGTCGTCGTCGATCCGGCGGCGACCGCCCAACCGGCGGCGGCGCTCCCAGGTCAGGTGGTAGATGCAGACCGGGTGGCCGTCGGACTCGCACTCGGTGTGCACCAGCTCGGCCGGGGGGAGGCCGAAGATCGTCGGCACCATGCCGATGAGGCCCTGCGCGTACTCGCAGTCGAGCCGGGAGTGCCGGTAGCCCTCGCGCAGCTGGTAGCTGAGCGTCGCGTGGGTGCTGCCGGACTGCAGGACCCGCATCGTCGAGGTGGTGGAGAACTTGGCGACGGCGCGCGGCAGCTGGCGGTACACCTGGCGCGGTGAGCCCATCGCCCGGACGACCAGCACCAGGGCCGGGGCCAGGCCGTGGGCGAGGGCCTCGCGGCCGACGCGGAACATGGTCCGCGGGTCGCCGAGCACCTCGGTGGCGGCGGTGAACAGCCGGATCCGGGTGTCGTAGCTGGTCCAGGTGGACGGCAGCTCGAGCTCGGCGGCGGAGAGGGACACGCCGGCGCGGCGCAGCACCTCCGCGACCGCGTCGTCCCCCGCCTGCCGACGGACGTAGTTCACCAGCAGGCCGGTGGTGGCACCGGAGGTCTCCCGGGCCTCGGGTACCGCGGGCCCGCTCACCGGGGGCCGACCGATCTGCTCACGCCCGTCCCATCGGCACGAGGAGCGCAGCTGTTGAGCGGGCACACCCCAAGGGGGGACGGGGCCGCGGACCGCGATCGACCCCGGTCTCTCCGAGGAGGCCGGGGTCGCGCACCAGCCCCTCCCGGGGCGGCCCCGCGCCGGTCCCGCCCGAGCCTGCGGGGCGGGGAGGACGGGGCGCTCGGTCAGCGGAAGCTGTAGCCGCTGCCGTTCGCCATCGTCAGCAGCTCGTCGCGCATCGCCGGGCTGCTGCTGCGCGCGAGGGCGCGGTCGAGCGCCCGGCGCGTCCGCGCCGCCTGCCGACGCCGCCGCCAGCTGGAGGTCACGCTGTTCATCTCGTGCTGCCTTCTTCCGGTCTCGTCGGGTCCCTGCACCCGTAGCAATGCAGGTGCAACCCGAACTATTCCGAAGGAAGCCAGGCAGCTCCACAGACGCGGCGACGATCCGTCACCCCGCAGCGTGATGTCGGCCTCAGCCCCTCTGGCGGCAGGCGGCCCCGTCCTCCCCACCGTGGAAGGACCCCGTCCTCCTTCAGGCGACGCCGAGCTCCCGGCGGGCCGCCGCGCGCGCGGCGTGCGGGTCGTCGGTCAGCAGCGCCGCCTCCGCCGCGCGCCGGCAGGCGTCGCTGTCGACGACGGTCAGCCGGGCGCCGACCCCGGCGATCGACGAGGCCGCACACGACAGGGAGGTGACGCCGAGCCCGACGAGGACGCAGGCCAGCAGCGGATCGGCGGCGGCCTCCCCGCAGACACCGACCGGCTTACCGGTCCGGCGGCCGGCCTCGGCGGTGAGCTGGACCAGGGCCAGCAGGGCCGGCTGCCACGGGTCGGTGAGGTCGGCCAGGTCCGCCGAGAGCCGGTCGGCGGCCAGCGTGTACTGCGAGAGGTCGTTGGTGCCGATCGACAGGAAGTCGACGTGCTGCAGCAGCCGCTCGGCCATCAGCGCCGCCGAGGGCACCTCGATCATCACGCCGGGGGTGAGCCCGCGGGCCCGTACGCGCGCGGCGAAGTCCGCAGCTTCGGCCACGGTGGCCACCATCGGCGCCATCACCCAGGGCTCGGCGCCGGCCCGGCGGGCACCCTCGGCGATCGCGTCCAGCTGCCGCTCCAGCAGGCCGGGGTCGCGGCGGGCGACCCGCAGCCCCCGCACGCCGAGGGCCGGGTTCTCCTCGTCGGACATCGTGGCGAAGGCCAGCGGCTTGTCCGACCCCGCGTCCAGCGTGCGGACGACGACCCGCTGCCCCGGGAAGGCCGCGAAGACCTCGGCGTAGCCGGCCGCCTGCTCCTCCACCGAGGGCTCCTCGGCCCGGCTGAGGAAGGCCAGCTCGGTGCGCAGCAGCCCCACCCCCTCGGCGTGCTTGGCCGCGGCGGCCCGGGCCCCGGCGCCGTCCTGGACGTTGGCCAGCACCTTCACCTCGAGGCCGTCGCGGGTGCGGCCCGGGCCGCGGTAGCCGGCCAGCGCCGCGGCGGCGGCCTGCGCGGCCTCGACGCGGGCGCGCGCCTCCTCCGGGTCGGGGTCGACGGTGACCGTGCCGCGCTCGCCGTCGAGCAGCACGGTGGCGCCCTCCGGGACGCCGTCCAGGCCGCCGACGGCGACGACGCACGGCAGCCCGAGCTGGCGGGCGATGATCGCGGTGTGGCTGGTCGTGCCGCCCAGGCGGGTGGCCAGGCCGGCGATGCGGGCCGGGTCCAGCCCGGCGGTGTCGGCGGGTGCGAGGTCGTCGGCCAGCAGCACCGACGGCCGGTCCGGGCTGGGCACGCCGGGCTCGCCCTGCCCCGTCAGCTGGGCGACGATCCGGTCCCGGACGTCGCGGACGTCGGTGACCCGCTCGGCCATGAGCCCGCCGAGGCTGGTGAACAGGTCGACGAACTGCTGGGCGGCCTGCACGGTGGCGACGGCGGCGGGCGTGCCGGCGTCGATGCGCTGCTCCACCGCCGCGAGCAGACCGCGGTCCCGGGCGAGGCCCGCGGTGGTGGCCAGCACCTCCGCGCTGACGCCGGTCGCCGCGGCGGCCCGCTCGGTGAGCCGGTCGGCGACCACCCCGGCGGCCGCGGCGAAGCGCGCCTTCTCCCCCGCGCGCTCCTCCTCCGCGACCACGACGCCGTCGTCCGGCGGCAGGACCACCGCACCCGACGGGCGCACGACCGGGCCCCAGGCCACACCGGGGACCACGGGCGTGCCGGGCAGCACCAGCGGGCCTGCGGCGGTCGACGGGGCGGTGGTTCCGGGAGCGTGGGTGGTCATGGCTACCTCGCACGGGGTCGGCGGTCCGGGGCACGGGCCGGGAGAACGCTGGGGTTCGTCTATGACCAGAGTCACGAAAAGGTGTTGACTTGTCAACGGATCAGACGTAGAACAACACCAACACAACACCAAGCCAACACAAACGGGCAACCCTTGTGTGGTAGCGAGCCAGGGAGGTGGAACGTGTACGCCGAGGAACGCCAGCAGACGATCGCCGGGCTGGTCGCCGATCGCGGCCGGGTCTCGGTGACCGCCCTCGCCGAGGAGTTCGGGGTCACCACCGAGACCGTGCGCCGCGACCTCGCCGTCCTCGAGCGTGCGGGAATGCTCCGCCGCGTGCACGGCGGCGCCGTCCCGGCCGGTGCGCTCGCCTACGTGGAGACCGCGCTCGGCGAGCGGCACGGCACCCGCAGCGAGCAGAAGCGGAAGATCGCCGCCGCCGCGCTGGACCTGCTGCCCGGCACCGGGGGCAGTCTGCTGCTCGACGGCGGCAGCTCCGTCGCCGCGCTGGCCGAGGTCCTCCCGGGCGACCGGCGGCTGCTGGTCGCCACGCACTCCGTGCCGCTGGCCGCGCGGCTCGCCGTCGCCCCCGGCGTCGACCTGCACGTCCTCGGCGGGCGGGTCCGCGGGATCACCCAGTGCGCGGTCGGTGAGCGGACCGTCTCGACGCTGGCCGACCTGCGGGCCGACGTCGCCTTCGTCGGCACCAACGGCATCACCCCGGACCACGGCTTCACCACGCCCGACGAGGCGGAGGCCTCGGTGAAGCGGGCGATGATCCGCGCCGGGCAGAAGGTGGTCGTGCTCGCCGACAGCAGCAAGTTCGGCCGCGAGCACCTGGTCCGCTTCGCGACGCCGGCCGACGTCGACGTCCTGGTCACCGACGCCGAGGCCGCACCGGCCGACCTCGCCCGTCTCGAGGACGCCGGGATCGAGGTCGTGGTGGCATGACGAACGAGCCGGTGCAGTCGTCCCTGGCCACGGCCACGCGCGTGGTCACCCTCACCGCCAACCCCAGCCTGGACCGGACGCTGGCGCTCCCCGGCCCGCTGACGCGGGGCGGGGTCGCCCGCCTGGCACCGAGCTCCACCGAGCCGGGCGGGAAGGGCGTGAACGTCGCCCGCGCGGTCGCCGCCGCCGGCGGCGACGTCGTCACCGTGCTGCCCGCGGCCGACGACGACCCGATCGTCCGCGCCCTGCGCGGGCTCGACCTGCCGCTGGCCACGGTGGCCATCGGCACGCCGGTCCGCACCAACTACACGCTGGCCGAGCCCGACGGCACCACCACCAAGCTCAACGAGCCCGGTGCCCCGCTGGACGCCGAGGCCCGCGACGCCCTGGCGATCGCGCTGCACCAGCACGCCGTGGGCGCGGCCTGGGTGGTGCTCTCCGGCTCCCTGCCGCCGGGCACGCCGCTGGACTGGTACGCCGACCTGGTCCGCTCGCTGCGCGACACGGGGGCCAAGATCGCCGTCGACACCTCCGAGGCGCCGCTTCTGGCGCTGCTCGCCGCCGGCCCGGACGCCGCGCCGGACCTGCTCAAGCCCAACTCCGAGGAGCTCGCCCAGCTCTCCGGGGTGCCCGAGGCCCACCTCACCGCCAACCGCGCCACCGCCCTGGCCGCCGTCGACACGCTGCACGCG
Organism: Geodermatophilus sp. SYSU D01176; assembly: GCF_054050015.1. Taxonomy (NCBI): domain Bacteria; kingdom Bacillati; phylum Actinomycetota; class Actinomycetes; order Geodermatophilales; family Geodermatophilaceae; genus Geodermatophilus; species Geodermatophilus sp. SYSU D01176. The sequence goes on from NZ_JBJGYN010000035.1 coordinate 38,215, forward strand.
CGCGGCGTGGCCGAGGTGCTGCTGACCCTCGGCGCCGACGGTGCGCTGCTGTCCTGCGCCGAGGGCGTCTGGGCGGCCACCCCGCCGCGGATCGCCGTCCGCAGCACCGTGGGCGCCGGCGACTGCAGCCTGGCCGGCCACGTGCTGGCCGACCTGGCCGGCGCCGGGCCGGCCGAGCGGCTGCGGAGCGCGGTCGCGTACGGCGCGGCCAGCGCGTCCCTGCCCGGTTCCGCCGTCCCCACGCCCGAGCAGGTGGGCGCCCTCGACGTCGAGGTCACCACCGTCCGGACCGAGGGCCTGCCCAGCACCACCGCACCGCCCGCTGCACCGCGCACCACCGTCCCGGCCGCCGGCCGCGACGTCCGCTGACCACTCCGGAGTGTGGGCCATGCCCGACCTGATCACCCCAGACCTGGTGGCGCTCGACGCCGACCTGGGATCCGACAAGAGCACGGTGGTGCGCCGTCTCGCCGGCCTGGTCGCCGGCGCCGGGCGGGCCACCAGCGCCGACGGGCTCGCCGACGACGCCCTCGCTCGCGAGGCGCAGGCCGCGACGGGCCTGCCCGGCGGCATCGCGATCCCGCACTGCCGCTCGGCCGCGGTGACCGAGGCCTCGCTGGCCTTCGCCCGGCTGGACCCGAAGGTCGACTTCGGCGCCCCTGACGGCCCGGCCGACCTGGTGTTCCTCATCGCCGCGCCCGCCCACGGGGACGCCGACCACCTCACCCTGCTGACCGCGCTGGCCCGGGCCCTGGTGCGGCCGGAGTTCGTGTCCGCGCTGCGCGCCGCCGGCTCCGCCGACGAGGTCGTCCGGCTGGTGCAGGAGGTCGTCTCCCCCGAGCCCGCGCCCGCCGGTGCCCCCGCCGCGTCCGGCTCCTCGAGCGCCGCGACCGCCGCGACCCCCGCCGCCGCGCCGACCGCCGACACCACCACCAGCGGCGCCCGCCGCAGCCTGGTCGTCGTCAGCGCCTGCCCGACCGGCATCGCGCACACCTACATGGCCGCCGACAAGCTCACCGCCGCCGGCGAGGCCGCCGGGGTCGACGTGCACGTGGAGACCCAGGGCTCCTCCGGCTCCACCCCGCTCGACCCGGCCGTCATCCGGGCCGCCGACGCGGTGATCTTCGCCGTCGACGTCGGCGTCCGGGACCGCGACCGGTTCGCCGGCAAGCCGCTCGTCCAGTCGGGCACCAAGCGGGCGATCAACGAGCCCGACGTGATGGTGCGCGAGGCGCTGGCCGCCGCGGACGACCCGAACGCCCGCCGCGTGCCGGGCGGCGCCGGCGGTGCCGAGGAGCCCGCCGCCGCGGCCGGCCGGCCGGGCGCCGGCACGGAGATCCGCCGCTGGCTGCTCACCGGCGTCAGCTACATGATCCCGTTCGTCGCCGCCGGCGGTCTGCTCATCGCCCTGGGCTTCCTCTTCGGCGGCTACCAGATCGTCAGCACCGACCCCTCGTCGGCCGACGGCAACAGCTACGCCCTGAACTGGGTCCTGAACAACACCTTCCTCAACCTGCCGCAGGTCGCGGCCACCGAGGGCCTCAACGACGGTTTCTGGGGCTACCTCGGCGCGGTCTGCACCGTGCTGGGCCAGGCGGCCTTCGGCTTCCTGGTCCCCGCGCTGGCCGGCTACATCGCCTACGCCATCGCCGACCGCCCGGGCATCGTCCCCGGCTTCGTCGTCGGCGCCGTCTCGGTGAGCGTGGGTGCCGGCTTCATCGGCGGCCTCGTCGGCGGCATCATCGCCGGCTTCGCCGCCCGCTGGATCAGCAGCTGGAAGCTGCCGGTCGGCGTCCGGGGCCTGCAGCCGGTCGTGATCATCCCGCTGCTGGCGACGCTCATCTCCAGCGGCCTGATGGCCGTCCTGCTCGGCCGCCCGCTGGCCGCCGCACTCACCGGCCTGGGCAACTGGCTCAACGGCCTGACCGGCACCTCTGCGGCCGTGCTCGGGATCATCCTCGGCCTGATGATGTGCTTCGACCTCGGCGGCCCGGTCAACAAGGCGGCCTACGTCTTCGCCACCACCGGCCTCACCGCCACCGCCACCGGCGCCCCCCTGGTGATCATGGCCACCGTCATGGCCGCCGGCATGGTCCCCCCGCTGGCGATGGCGCTCAGCACCGCGCTCCGCCCGAAGCTGTACACCCCGGCCGAGCGGGACAACGGCAAGGCCGCCTGGCTGCTGGGCGCCTCCTTCATCTCCGAGGGGGCCATCCCGTTCGCCGCGGCCGACCCGCTGCGGGTCATCCCCTCGATGATGCTCGGCGGCGCGGCCACCGGAGCCATCGTGGCCGCGGCCGGTGTCGAGCTGCGTGCTCCGCACGGCGGCTTCTTCGTGCTCTTCGCGATCACCGGGATCCTGTGGTTCATCGTCGGGATCCTCGCGGGCACGGTGGTGGGCGCTCTGGCGGTCACCATCGCGAAGAGCATCGGCCGCCCGAAGGCCGAGGCCGTCCCCGAGGACGCCGTCGACATGGCCCACGCGCACACCGCCACCCCGGTCACCCAGCCGGCTCGGGCCTGAACCAGCAGGCTGTAGCCCACCGCCCGTCTCCGAAGCGAGGGAGAAACCCCATGCCCAGTCAGACCGTCACCGTCGGCTCCCGGGTCGGCCTCCACGCCCGGCCGGCGGCCCTCATCGCCGAGGCCGTCGGCAAGGCCGGGGTACCGGTCACGCTGGCCACACCGGGGGGCAACCCGGTGGACGCCGGGTCGCCGCTGATGATCATGACGCTCGGCGCGAAGCAGGGGACGGAGGTCGTCGTGAGCAGCGACGACCCCGCCGTCCTCGGGCAGATCGCGGACCTGGTCGCCCAGGACCTCGACGCCGAGTAGGAGAAGGGCCCCGCTGCCCCCCACCCCTCGCGAGCTCGGGGCGGGACCCTGCAGCGGGGCCACCACAGACGACGGCGCCCGTCCCCTGCAGAAGAGGGCGGGCGCTGTCCTGGTGTCTCGCTCCCCGCGCCGTGATCATCGGTGGGGGGCGCTTCCCGTCGGTGTGCCGGGCAGCCACCCGACGATGATCATCGTCCAAGCGGGGGCAGGGGGTCGCCTACTGCTGGTCCGGCCGCGGGACGTCGCCGCGCCAGGCGCCGGTCTCGGTGCCGCGGCTCTCGATGAACTCCTTGAACCGCTTGGCGTCGGCCTTGACCTGCCGGTCGTCGAACCCCAGCGCCGCACCGGCCTTCTCGACGATGCCGTGCGGCTCCCAGTCGATCTGGATCATCACGCGGGTCTTGTCGTCGGCGAGGCGGTGGAAGGTCACCACGCCGGCGTGCTTGGCGTCGCCGCCGGTGCTGGTCCAGGCCACCCGCTCGTCGGGGTGCTGCTCGGTGATCTCGGCGTCGAACTCCCGCTTGACGCCGTCGATGTTGGTCACCCAGTGGGTGCGCGTCTCGTCGATCTGGGTGATCCGCTCGACGCCGCCCATGAACTGCGGGAAGGACTCGAACTGCGTCCACTGGTCGTAGGCGACCCGGATCGGGACGTCGACGTCGATGGCTTCCTGCACGCTGGCCACGGTCAGCTCTCCTCTGCTCGGCTCGTCCGGATGGAGTCGCCCTACCCGGCCTCTCCGCGCAGGACACCTCCGTTGCCGGAAGCTCAGGCCAGCGCGGCGGCCACGCTCCCCCGCACCGGTCGGCCGTCGAGGAGCAGCGCCTGCGCGAGGTGGTAGGCGTCGGGCTGGCCCACCCAGGTGCCCGTGGCGACCGCGCCCTCGGGCGTCAGCTCGTGGTGCCAGCTGCCGGTGGCCGGGTCGGCGAAGCGGGCCTCGCCGTGCGCCCACCAGTGGTCGGCCAGGGAGCGGTAGGCGGCGTCGCCGGTGACGGTCCCCAGCGCCCGTCCCGCGGCGACGGCCTCGCACAGCACCCAGTGCATGCGCTGCGCCACCACGGGCCGGTCGTCCCAGTCCAGCGTGTACGGGAAGCCGTCGTGCCCGTCGGCGGCCCAGCCCCGCGACGCGGCGGCGGTGAAGAGCGCCACCGCGTCCTCGAGCAGCCAGTCGGGACCGGGATCGCCTTTCGCGCGCGAAAGGCGATCGGTGCTGAGGGCGGCGCGGACGTGCAGGGCCAGGCGCGCCCACTCGAAGAGGTGCCCGACCGTGACGCCGTACGGCCGGAAGGGGTGCGCCGGCTCGTCGCGGTGGTAGTCCGGCAGTGGCTGCCACTCCGCGGTGAAGTGCTCGGGCAGCCGCCAGTCCCGCTCCCGCGCCCAGCCGTGCACCACCCGCGCCACGGTGCGCAGCGCCTGCTGTCGCAGCCGGGCTGCCCGCGGGTCGGCGTCCCCCAGGGCGTCGGCGGCGGCGAGGGAGGCCTCGACGCCGTGCATGTTGGCGTTGACGCCGCGGTAGTCCGACAGCCGCGTCCAGCCGGCGTCCCACTCCTCGACCGCCAGGCCCTCGGCGTCGTCCCAGAACCGGGTCTGCCACACGTCGAGGGTCTCGTCGAGCAGCTCCCGGCCGCCGGGCGTGCCGGTGGCGGTGGCCGTGGCCCCGGCCAGGACGGCGAAGGCGTGCACGTAGGCGGCCTTGGTGTCGTCGGCCGTGGAGGCGTACCAGCCGCCGCGCGCGCCGTCGTGCAGCGGCCCGGCGGTCAGCGCCTCCACCCCGCGCCGGACCAGTCCGCCCCAGCCGCTCCGGCCGGTGAGCTGCGCCAGCCCGAAGACGTGGGTCATGCGGGCGACGATCCAGGTCTCCTGACCGCGGTCGGGGATCACCTGACCGTCGGCGCCGAGGTAGCCGAAGCCGCCCTCCGGCAGCCAGGAGCGGGCCGCGAAGTCCAACAGCCGGTCGAGGTCGGTCACGGATCGCGACGCTAGTCAGCCCGCGCGGTCCGCGGCGAGGTCACCCCGGCGCCACCGGTCTGCGGCCGGCGTTCTCCACCGCCCAGTCCAGCGCGAGGTCGGCCACGGCCTCCCAACCGGGTTCGGCGCAGGTCCAGTGCGACCGGCCGGGCAAGTCGCGGACCTCGGTGAGCGCCGCGGAGTGCCGGTAGTGGCGGGCGTTGGAGTGGTTCACCGACGGCGGCATGATGCGGTCCTCGCCGCCGGTGACGAACAGCAACGGCGCCCGGTCGTCCCGGTCGTAGTCCACCCAGGTCTCCTGGTGGCCGGGCTTGAGGTTCGCGATCACCCCGTAGTCCCACACCCACCGGCCCGGGGCGGGGACGTGGTAGCGCTCGTACGCCCGGTCGGACTCCTCGCGGGACAGGGTCGTCGCGAACGAGGCGGAGAACTGCTCCGGCGTGAACGCGACCGCGCGGTGCCGGTTGGCCGGGTTGCGGAGGAAGGGGAACAGCGACCGGAGCTGCGCCGGCGGGGTGACCCGCACACCCTCGGTCGGCGCCGAGTCGATCGCCACGCCGGCCGCGCCCAGGCCCCGGGCCAGGAGCAGCTGGGTGAACGTGCCGCCGAACGAGTGGCCGATGAGGACAGGTGGCCGGTCGAGGGACGTGACCACGGCGGCGAGGTGCTCGACGGTGTCGGTGACCGAGGCCTCGGCGATGACCCGCGGATCCGCCCGCAGCGCCTCGACCTCGATCTCGAAGCCGGGATAGGCGGGGGTCAGCACGCGGTAGCCGCGGGCCTCGTAGTGCGGCACCCAGTGCTCCCAGCTGCGCGGGGTCATCCACAGTCCGTGGACCAGGACGACGGTGTCGGGCGCCGCGGTGGGTACGTCGCTCATGGCAGGCCTCTCGCCGGTTGGGGCGGGCCGGGCACGCTGCGCGGACCGGCCCGCGCTGGCGCGGCGGACGCTAGCGGCCCCGCGGCGGCCACCCCCAGGGCCGGCGGCCCCGCTGCTGCGCGTCGGTCACGGCGTGGAGCCGGCCGGTCATCCGGCTCCCCGGGCCGCACCAGGCCGCTCTCGTACGCGCGGACGACGGCCTGCACCCGGTCGTCGGAGCCGGGACGGCCGTGCTCCACCGGACCCCGCAGGCCGGGCCGACGCCGTCCGGCGCCGGCCCGGCCAGGGTGGGCGCCGTCAGAAGGCCAGCGCCGTCCCGGGGTCGGCCAGCAGGGCGCCGACGTCGGCGAGGAACCGGCTGCCCAGCTCCCCGTCGATGATCCGGTGGTCGAACGACAGGGCCAGCTGGGTCACCTGCCGTGGCCTGACCCTGCCCTTGTGCACCCACGGCATCTCGCGGATCGCCCCGAAGGCCAGGATCGCCGACTCCCCGGGGTTGAGGATGGGTGTCCCGGTGTCCACGCCGAAGACGCCGACGTTGGTGATTGTGATCGTGCCGCCGGTCATGTCCTCCGGAGCGGTGCGGCCGGCGCGGGCGGTCTCGGTGAGCTGCGTGAGCGCGCCGGCCAGCTCGGCCAGCGACAGCCGGCCGGCGTCCTTGACGTTGGGGACGACGAGCCCGCGCGGGGTCGCCGCCGCGATGCCGAGGTTGACCTGCCCGTGGACGACGATCTCCTGCGCGGCCTCGTCCCAGGAGCTGTTGACCATCGGGTGCCGGCCCACGGCCAGCAGCAGCGCCTTCGCGACGAACAGCAGCGGGCTGACCTTCACGCCGGCGAACTCGGACCGGGCGGCGATCCGCGAGCGCAGCTTGACCATCCGCGTCACGTCGACGGTGAGGAACTCGGTGACGTGCGGGGCGGTGAACGCGCTGGCCACCATCGCCGCGGCGGTGTGCTTGCGCACCCCCTTGACCGGGATCCGCTGCTCCCCCACCGCCGTCACCGCGGCCGGCCGGAGTTCCGTTCCGGGCGCCGGGGCGGCGGCCGCGGCCTGGACGTCCGCGCGGGTGATCACCCCGCCGTCCCCGCTGCCGGTGAGCGCGGTGAGGTCGACGCCGAGGTCCTTGGCCAGCTTGCGCACCGGCGGCTTGGCCAGCGGCCGCGGTCGCCGGTGGCCGTGATCGGCCGCCCGGGACGGCGCCGCCGCCTCCGCCGCGGCGTGCGCCTCCGCCTGGCGGCCGACCTCCAGGCCGCCGTGCCGGACCGGCTTGGTGGTCATGTCCGGCGCCGTCGCGAGCAGCGGCGGGCGGTCCCTCGGTCCCGGGCCGTGGTCGGCGCCGGGCGCCGGGGCGGGCGCCGCGTGGACGGCCCGGCGCGGCCGCCGGCGGGCCTCGGTGTTCCGCGGCCCGTAGCCGACGAGCACGGCCGTCCGCCCGCCGGGCGCCGCCCCGCCGATCAGGCCGGCGGCCGGCTCGGCGGCGTCCTCCGCGGGCGCGGGAGCCGCCTCGCCGCCGGTGTCGATGGTGATGATCGGCGTCCCGACGTCCACGGTGTCGCCGGCCTCGTGCAGCAGCGCGGTGACCGTGCCGGCGTACGGCGAGGGCAGCTCGACGGCGGCCTTCGCCGTCTCCACCTCGCAGAGCGGCTGGTTGACGGTGACCGTGTCGCCGACGGCGACCAGCCACTGCAGGATCTCGCCCTCGGTCAGGCCCTCGCCGACGTCGGGCAGCTTGAACTGACGCAGCATCGGGTCAGAACTCCAGGGATCGGTCGACGGCGTCGAGCACCCGGTCGAGGTCGGGGAGGTACTCCTCCTCGAGCTTCGAGGGCGGGTAGGGCGTGTCGTAGCCACCGACCCGCAGCACCGGGGCCTCCAGGGAGTGGAAGCAGGTCTCGGTCACCCGGGCGGCGATCTCAGCGCCGAGGCCCAGGGTCACCGGCGCCTCGTGGACGACGACGCAGCGCCCGGTGCGCCGCACCGACTCGACCACCGGGTCGAGGTCCAGCGGGGACAGCGTGCGCAGGTCGACGACCTCGAGCGAGCGTCCCTCCTCGGCGGCCGCCTCCGCCGCCTGCAGCGCCGTCTTCACCATGGGGCCGTAGGCCAGCACGGTGACGTCGTCCCCGCCGCGGACCACCCGCGAGGCGAACAGCGGGTCGGGCGTGGCGGTGGTGTCGACCTCGGCCTTGTCCCAGTACCGGCGCTTGGGCTCGAGGAAGACGATCGGGTCCGGGTGGGCGATCGCCTGCTGGATGCCCCAGTAGGCGTCGACCGGGTTGCTGACCGCGACCACCTTGAGCCCCGGCGTGTGCCCGAAGTAGGCCTCGGGGCTCTCGCTGTGGTGCTCGACCGCGCCGATGCCGCCGCCGAAGGGGATGCGGATGACGACCGGCATCGCCAGCTTGCCGCGCGAGCGGGCGTGAATCTTGGCGACCTGGGTGACGATCTGGTTGTAGGCGGGGAAGACGAACCCGTCGAACTGGATCTCGCAGACCGGCCGGTAGCCGCGCATCGCCAGGCCGACGGCGGTGCCCAGGATGCCGGCCTCGGCCAGCGGGGTGTCGACGACGCGGTCCTCGCCGAAGTCCTTCTGCAGGCCGTCGGTGATGCGGAACACCCCGCCGAGGCGGCCGATGTCCTCGCCCATGAGCACGACCTTCGCGTCGTCCTCCATCGCCCGGCGCAGGCCGAGGTTGAGCGCCTTGCCGATGGTCAGCGTCTCGGCCATCAGTGCCCGCCTCCCTCGAAGCTCGCCTGGTACGCCTCGAACTCGGCCTGCTGCGCGGCCAGGTGCGGCGTCTGCTCGGCGTAGACCTGGTCGAACATCGCCGTCCCCGGCGGGTCGGGCATCTCGGTCGTGCCCTTGCGGATCCGCGCCGCGAGCTCGTCGGCCTCGGCCTCGACGGCGGCGAAGAAGTCGGCGTCGGCCACGCCGGAGCGTGACAGGTACGCCTTGACCCGGGCGATCGGGTCGCGCAGCTTCCACTCCTCGAGCTCGCTGGCCAGCCGGTAGCGGGTGGGGTCGTCGGAGGTGGTGTGCGCCCCCATCCGGTAGGTGAACGCCTCGACGAAGGTGGGGCCCTGGCCCTCGCGGGCGGCGGCGAGGGCCGCCCGCGTCACCGCCAGGACGGCGAGGACGTCGTTGCCGTCGACCCGGACGCCGGGGAAGCCGAAGCCGGCCGCCCGCTGGTACAGCGGCACGCGGGTCTGGCGCTCCAGCGGGACGCTGATCGCGTACTGGTTGTTCTGGCAGAAGAAGACGACCGGGGCCGAGAAGCTGGCGGCCCAGATCATCGCCTCGTTGACCTCGCCCTGGCTGGTCGCGCCGTCGCCGAGGAAGGCCAGCACGGCGTCCTCCGCGCCGTCCCGCTGCAGGCCCATCGCGTAGCCGGTGGCGTGCAGGCACTGGGCGCCGATGACGATCGTGTACAGGTTGAAGCGGGTGGCGACCGGGTCCCACGACCCGTTGTCCACGCCCCGGAACAGGCCGATCACCTCGAGCGGGTCGACCCCGCGGGTCCAGGCCACGCCGTGCTCGCGGTAGGTGGGGAAGGCCATGTCGCCGGGCTGCAGCGCGCGGCCGGCGCCGACCTGGGCGGCCTCCTGGCCGAGCAGCGAGGCCCAGATGCCGAGCTCGCCCTGGCGCTGCAGGGCGGTGGCCTCGACGTCCCACCGGCGGACCAGCACCAGGTCGCGGTAGAGGTCGCGCAGCTGGGCGTCGTCGAGGTCGATCGAGTACTCGGGGTGCTCGACCCGCTCGCCCTCCGGCGTCAGCAGCTGGACCAGGTCGGGTTGCCGGGGCAGGTGTGGCGCCTCAGCCCCCGGTACCGGGTCGACCACCTCGGTGGCACCGGACACGCTCACGTGCTCCTCCTCGCCGTCGGCCGCCGCCGCCGGGGTCGCCGGCTCAGAGCGCGCGGTGTGGACGTCTCGTGGCGCCCGGGTGTGGCGCCACTCACACATCCTGGCACGACCCGGGCGTTCCTGGAGCAGACACCTCCCCATCGATCTGCGCAAGATCCCTCTCCCGGGTTGCGCACGATGACCCGTCGGAGGGCGGTTGCGCCTGTCAGACTGAGCGACGTGCCGGTCCTCGACGCCACCGACGCCCGCCTGCTGCAGGCCCTGGGCGAGGACCCGCGCGCGACCGTGATGGCGCTGTCGCAGCGGCTCGGGCTGGCGCGCAACACCGTGCAGGCGCGGCTGGCCCGGCTGGAGTCCAGCGGCGCGCTGGCGCCCTTCGAGCACCGGGTCCGCCCGGAGGCGCTGGGCTACCGGCTGAGCGCCTACGTCACCGTGCAGGTGGTGCAGCGCAGCCTGGCCGACGTCGGCGAGGCCCTGGCCGACGTCCCGGAGGTGCTCGAGGTGACCGCGCTGTCCGGCGTGGCGGACCTGCTGGTGCGGGTGGTGGCGATCGACGCCGACGACCTGTGGCGGATCACCGAGCGGGTGCTGGCCATCCCGGGCGTCCAGCGCACCGACACCGCCCTGGCGCTGCGCCGGCTGGTCGAGCACCGGATGGGGCCGCTGCTGTCGCGGGCGGCGGATCCGGAGCCGCCGGCGTCGTGATCACCACCGGTGCAGCGGGGCCTCCGCTGACCGGAGACCCCGCTGGACCGGCTCTCGTCAGGAGGAGCGCCGGCGCACCCGGACCGGGCCGCGCGCGGTGGCCACGTCGACGACCTCGCCCCGCTGGGTAACCTCCACCTGGCCGGCCGCGGCCAGCCGGCCGGCCGCGGCGCGGACCGCGGGCATCAGCTCCCGCCAGCGGTCCGGGTCGACGGCGCGGGCGGCCGCCGAGGGGCAGATCGTCGCGCCGGCCCGCCGGTCGTCGAGCAGCGCGTCGATCGCCTGCTCCAGCCGCGCACCGACGTCGTCCACGCCGCCCAGGGTGGGTGGCCGCACGCCGCGCCGCCACCGGCCGGGGGATGCTGGACCCGTGCGCCGCTGGACGACCGGGCTGCTCGCCGCGCTGCTGCTCGTGCTCGCCGGCTGGGTGCTGGCCCCGGCCGCCTCGGCCTGCAGCTGCACCGGGGGGACGGCGTCCGAGCACGCCCTGCGCGCGGACGCGGTGTTCTCCGGCCGGCTGGCCGACCGCGAGGTGGTCGGCGGGACCGCGCTGCACGTCTTCGCCGTCGACACGGTGTACGCGGGCCGGGTGTCCGCCCGGCAGGGGGTGCTGTCGCCCGCCTCCGGCGCCTCGTGCGGCCTGGAGCTCACCGGCGAGGGGCCGTTCCTGGTCTTCGCCGGCCGCGAGGACGACCGGTTGGTGGCCGACCTGTGCGGCGGGACGGCGGCGTGGACCCCCGAGGCCGCCGCGGAGGTGCAGATGCTGACCGGCGCGACCGCTCCCGAGCCCGGGGCGGCCGGGACCGGGCTGCCCGGGGGTCCGTCCGACGCGGCGCTGGAGGCGACCGTCGCCGTCCTGCTCGTGGGGGCGTTCGTGGGCGGGCTGCTCCTGCGGCGCCGGGCGGCCGGGTAGATCCGGGACGGCGCGGGGTAGGGGGGCCGGTCGTGAGCCCGGCCGACCGTGACCTGCTGCAGGAACTGCTCGCCGCCTACGGGCCCGGCGGTCAGGAGGACGACGTCCGGGAGATCTGCCGGCGGGAGCTGGCCCCGCTGGTCGACGAGCTGACCGTCGATCCGGCGGGCAACCTCGTCGGGCTGCTGCGCGGCACCGGCGGCTCGGAGGCGCCCGTGATGCGGGTGACGGCCCACATGGACGAGCTGGCGATGGTTGTCAAGCGGGTCCACCCCGACGGCACGCTGCGGCTCTCCCAGCTGGGCACCATGTACCCCGGTAACTTCGGGCTCGGGCCGCTGACCGTCCTCGGGGACGTCGAGCAGCTCACCGCCGTCCTGCTGCTCGGCTCGGAGCACACCACCCGGGAGACCGCCCAGGTCTGGCAGACCAAGCCCGACGCCGGCGACCGGGCCATGCAGTGGAGCGACGTGTACGCCTTCACCGGCCGCACCGCCGAGGAGCTCGACGCCGCCGGCGTGCACCCCGGCACGCGGGTGTGCGTGCACCACAGCCGCCGCACGCTGGTCGAATTCGCCGACGTCGTCGGCTGCTACTTCCTCGACGACCGCGCCGCGCTCACCGCCCTGGTCGCCGCCGCCCGCCGGCTGCGGGAGGAGGGCCGCCGTCCGCCCGCCGACGCCTACCTGGTCTGCACCACCGGTGAGGAGATGGGCGGGATCGGCGCGGCGTACGCCAGCCGGACGCTGCCCGGCGACCTCACCCTCGCCCTCGACGTGGGCCCGGCCGAGGCGGAGTACCAGGTCCCGGTCGAGGCCGGTCCGGTCGTGGCCTACGCCGACGACGCGGTCGTCTACGACAAGCCGGTCGCCGACCACCTCATGGGCCTCGGCCGCGAGCTGGGTCTGGACCCCCGGGCGGCCATCTGGGAGGCCTACGACTCCGACGCCAGCCAGTCGAAGAGCAGCGGCCAGGCCGCCCGGGCGGCGCTGCTGTCGCTGCCCACGCTGTCCACCCACGGCTACGAGCTGCAGCACCGGGAGACCGTCGGGCGCTGCGCGCGGCTGGTCGCCGAGTTCCTGTGCCGCCCGACACCGCGCTGAGCTGCGTGTACCCCGCCGGTCGCCGGGGGTAGACCGGGCGGATGGCGAAGCGCACCCCGGTGGGGACGATCGGCAAGGGACGACGCGGCATCAGCGTGGCGGGCTGGGCGCTGCGCGGCGCGGCGGCCGGCGCAGCGGGGACCACCGCGCTCAACGCCGTCACCTACCTGGACATGGTGATCCGCGGCCGCGGGACCAGCTCCACCCCGGAGCGGACGGTGGAGACGCTGGCGGAGAAGGCGCACGTGCAGATCCCGGGGGACGACGAGACGCGGTCCAACCGGGTGCAGGGCCTGGGCCCGATCACCGGGCTGGCCACCGGCGTGGGCGCCGGCGTCGTCATGGGGCTGGTGCGGGCCGCCGGCTTCCGGTCGCAGCCGCTGGTCGGCACGCTGCTCACCACGCTCGGCGTGCTGGTCGCCGCCAACGGGCCGATGACGGTCCTCGGCATCACCGACCCGCGCACCTGGTCGGCGACCGACTGGGCCAGCGACATCGTCCCGCACCTGGCCTACGGCGCGGTGGTCAAGACGACGATGGACGCCTTCGACCGGTGAAGGACCCCGTCCTCCCCACCGCTCGCGAGCTGGGGGCGGTGCCCTGGACGGGGCCGGGGGGCCTCTGCAGGGAGGGCGTCAGGCGCGCCAGCCGCCCTCGTCGACGCCGCCGGGCACCGGGGCGTCGGGGTCGTAGGGCGTGCGGGTGAAGACGAAGGTGCCCAGGTCCAGGTGGTCCTCGGCGATGCGCAGCGGCTCGCCGGCGTAGTAGCCGTCCAGGCCCACCCACGTGCCGTCGTCCTGCGGGGCGAAGCGGCTGGCCCGCCCGGCGTTCCCCGGCAGCGGGCCCAGGTGCAGCAGGCCGCCGGGCAGCGCCCGCAGCGCGTACGGCCCGGGACCCCAGAACCAGATGCCGAGGGCCTCCAGCGGGACCGGCGGCGGCGCGGGCGCCCACGGCTCGACGACCCGCGGCTCGGCCGTGCGCAGGTCGGCGAGCAGGCCGGGCAGCAGCGGATCCAGGCCGGTGGTGGTGTTGGCGAGGGAGACGGCGCCGGTCTGCTCCTCGCGGTCGACGAAGACGCCGGCGAGGAAGCCGGGCATCGAGCCGCCGTGACCGACCAGCGTGCACCCGTCCACCCGCAGCACCTGCAGGCCCAGACCGTAGGCCGCCCAGCCCGGCGCGGAGGGGTCCACGCCCGCGGGCACGGTCATCTCCTCCAGCGTCCCGGGCGCGAGCACGTCGCCGGTGTCGCCGAGGAGGAAGGCGGCGAAGCGCCCGAGGTCGGCCAGCGTCGCCCACAGCTGCCCGGCGGCGGCCATCACGCCGGCGTCGTGCTCGGGCTCGGGCAGGACGACGTCGGCCCACGGGTGCACCGCGTGGCCCTCGGCGGCAGGGGCGACCGGCCGGGACGTCGTCCGCGTCATGCCCAGCGGCTGCAGGACCTCGGTGCGGACGACGTCCTCCCACGGGCGCCCGCGCAGCCGGGCGACGAGCTCGCCGAGCAGGCCGAAGCCGAGGTTGGAGTAGTGGAAGCGTCGGGCGGCGCCGAGGACGACGTGCTCCGGGCCCAGCCGCAGGTCCTCGAGCGTCCCGCCGGGCGCCCGCTCCCACCAGTCCCCGGGGCTCTCCGCCGCGGCGCCGGCGACGTGGGCGAGCAGCTGGCCGACGGTGCGGTCGCCGAGCGGGGTGCCGGGCACGTGCCGGTCCAGCGGGTCGTCGAGGTGCACCCGGCCCTCGTCGCGCAGCCGGAGGACGGCGACCGCGGTGACGGTCTTGCTGATCGAGCCCAGCCGGTACTGGACGTCGGTGTGCGGCCCGGGGACGTCGCCACGGCCGGCCGACCACGCCAGCCCGCCGTCCCGGACGACGCCGGCCACCAGGCTCGGCGCCCGGCCGTCGCGCTGGACCCGGGCGGTGCGGGCGAGCAGCAGGCGAGCGGTGGACGGCAGCACGGTGTCGGGCACGACCAGGGACCGTAGCGAGCCGCGGCTCAGGAGGTGGGCGCCGCCTCGGGCACGGGCAGCCGGCCGGTGCGGGTGGCCCAGCGGTCGAACCACAGGGTGACCAGCGGGGGCACCGACGCGGCGAGGGCGAGCAGCGTGGTGGTCGCGTTCCACCGCAGCACCCGGGCGGCCACCACGGCCACCACCAGGTAGGCGATGAAGATGCCGCCGTGGATCGGGCCGAAGATCTGCACCCCGCGCTCGGAGGTCGCCAGCACGTACTTCACGAACATCCCGGCCAGCAGGCCCACCCAGGAGCACGCCTCGGCGAGGGCGACGGCACGGAAGGCGAGGGCGACGGCGCGCGGGGTCACGCAGCCCATGGTCCCCGACACCGCGGCGCACCGTCCCGGCCCGGCGGGGTGACGCCCGCCACCCGTCGCTCCCCGGGGGGGGGGGGGGGGGGGGGGGGGGGGGGGGGGGGGGGGGGGGGGGGGGGGGGGGGGGGGGGGGGGGGGGGGGGGG
>NZ_JBJGYN010000036.1:0-49982 GCF_054050015.1 Geodermatophilus sp. SYSU D01176
TAAGCACGCCGCCAGCGTTCGTCCTGAGCCAGGATCAAACTCTCCGTAGATGCTTGATACCAGGCCGAGAACCGCGAGCTGACACTCGCGACATCCATCAACCCAAAGAAACCCACAAAGGGGTCTGTTACTTGGCACTGACTTTCGGCACGCTGTTGAGTTCTCAAGGAGCGGACGCACAGCGACTCGACCCTCTCGGGCTTCGTTCGAGGCGGTATCTCGACTGTACACCGCGCTCCGCAGCAGTTGAACCTCGGGGGTTCGTCCGGCGGTTGACCAGGCTGGCGGCCCGGTCCGTTCTCGCTCGGTGCAGAGAGAACAGTACACCACCGCCAGAGGCCTTTGCAGAGGGGTGCCCGGGAGGTCCGTCCCCGCTCGACGACCCGTCTCCAGGGCACCCACGTCCGGGCCGGCTGTGGACCGATCCCCTGACGACACCGGGCTCACCGCCATCCACCCGTCACGCTCGCCGGCGCATCCGTACGCCTCGTCGCGGAGCCGGAGGCTGGCAACCGGCGGCGCGGCCGCGGTGTCCCCGACCGCGGGGTGTGTGACGCGGTCCCCCAGCGGCCACTCCGACCCAGGTCAGCGCACTGCGTCGGAGCGCTCAGGCCACGCCGCGGGGTCGGAACTGCACGCTCACCCGCGGACCGACGGGCTTCGCGGTCTTGGGGATGCAGTGTTCCCAGGTGCGCTGGCAGGAGCCGCCCATGACGACGAGGTCACCGTGCCCCAGGGGGAAACGCAGGCTCTCGCCACCGCCGACCGGGCGGAGCAGCAACGGCCGCGGGCACCCGAAGGACACGATGGCGACCATCGTGTCGGCACTGCGGCCACGACCGATCCGGTCGCCGTGCCACGCCACGCTGTCCCGGCCGTCCCGGTAGAGGCACATGCCCGCACTGACGAACGGCTCACCGAGCTCGGGGCCGTAGTGGGCGTTCAGCGCGTTCCGCGCCTCGGTCAGCAGCGGGTGCGGCAGCGGTTCGTCCCCGCCGTACCACCGCAGCAACCGGGGGACGGCGACCTCCCGCTCGTACATCTGCCGGCGGTCGCCCCGCCAGCCGATGTCCCCGAGCAGCACGTCGAGCACCTCGTCAGACCCCTCGACCCAACCGGGCAGGTGGTCGACCCAGGCGCCCCGGCCGAGGTCGTGCCGAGTGACGGCGAGCGGCCGGAGCATGGCCTGCTCGGCGAGGTCCCACATCGACGGCTGGTGCGCGAGCGACATGGGCGGGAGGCTACGCCGGATCGAACGTGTGTACGAGCCCCTAGGCGGTGAGCGCGAGCGCGAAGGGCAGCACCCGAGAGGCACCGGCCAGCCGCAGCTCCCGGCCGGCGACGGTCATCGTCCAGCGGGAGTCGGCGAGGTCGTCGACCAGCAGTACCGGCACGGGGCCCAGCTCGGCCAGCCGTGCCCGCAGCTCGGAGCCCACGACGATGCGCTGCCACACCCCGGCCAGCCGGAAGGCGCTGTTGCCGCCGGGCTGGCCGGCGGGCCCGCCGTGCGCCAGGGACAGCTCCCCGAGGTACGGCAGCCGGCCGAGCCCGGCCAGCCCCTGCGCCAGCCCCGTGACCAGGCGCGGCCGCCGGCGGGAAGGGACGGCCACCACGGCGGCCGGGCGCTCGGCCCAGTCCCATGAACCGAGCACCCGGGCGCACGCGCGCAGCAGCTCCTCGTCCGGCGGCACGTCCGACGGCGTCCGTAGCACCGGCACGTCGAACGCGGCGTCCGGGTCCTCCTCCAGGCCCGGCGCCTTGAAAGGAGGGACCCCGCTGCCCCCCACGCCTCGCAGGCTCGGCGCGGGACCCTGCAGCACGGCCGTACCGCCGACGCCGTCGTCCCCCAGCAGGGAGCGCAGCCGCTGCCCCCAGCCGAGGTCGGTGAGCCGAGCGACGGCCCGGCCCGGGTCGAGCTGCTCGCCGGGCGCGATCTTGCCCTTCACCTCGACGCCGAGCCGGTCGGCGCCGGTCGGCCACTGGGCCCGCGGGGCGAGCTCCACGCCGGGGCGGTCGAGTACGGCGGAGGCGGCCTGGGCCGCGCCCTCCGGGACGTCGGAGGAGTACCAGGGGCCGGCGCAGACGTCGCAGCGACCGCAGGGGGCGGCGGTCGGGTCGTCGAGGGCCTCCTGGAGGAAGGCCATCCGGCACCGCGCCTCGTCGACCGGGCGCGCGTAGGCGATCATCGCCCGCTGCTCGGCCTCCCGGGTGCGGGTGACGCGGGCGTACCGGTCGGCGTCGTAGACCCACGGGCGGCCGGTGGAGCGCCATCCACCCTGCACCCGCTCGACCGCGCCGTCGACGGCGAGCACCTTGAGCAGCAGCTCAAGCCGGGAGCGGCGGACGTCGGCCACCGTCTCCAGCCGGGCCACCGACCACGCCTTCCCGTCGGCCATCGCCGCCAGCACGGCGGCGGCGTGGTCCTCGCGCGGCATGGAGGAGGTGGCGAACCACTGCCAGATCGCGAGGTCCTCGGGGCCGGGGAGGAGCAGCACGTCGGCGTGCTCGACGGCGCGTCCGGCGCGGCCCACCTGCTGGTAGTAGCTGACCGGCGACGACGGCGCCCCGAGGTGGACCACGAAGCCGAGGTCGGGCTTGTCGAAGCCCATACCGAGCGCGGAAGTCGCCACCAGGCCCTTGACCCGGTTCTCCCGGAGCGCCTCCTCGGCGTCCTTGCGGTCGGCGTCGTCGAGCCGGCCGGTGTAGGCGCGCACCTCGTGGCCGGCGTCCCGCAGCAGGGACGCCGTCTCCTCGGCCGCCGCCACGGTCAGCGTGTAGACGATGCCGCTGCCCGGCAGGTCGCCCAGGTGGGCGGCGAGCCAGGCCAGCCGGGCCCGGTCGGTGGGCAGCCGCAGCACCCCCAGGCGCAGCGAGTCGCGGGCGAGGGGCCCGCGCACCGTCGTCACGCCCACACCGCCGGCACCGAGCTGCTCGGCGACGTCGGCGACCACCCGCTCGTTGGCCGTGGCGGTCGTGGCGAGCACCGGCGTCCCGGCCGGCAGGGTGCCCAGCAGGTCGCGGATGCGGCGGTAGTCGGGCCGGAAGTCGTGCCCCCAGTCGGAGACGCAGTGCGCCTCGTCGACGACGAGCAGCCCGCAGCGGGCGACCAGCCCGGGCAGCTGCTCCTCGCGGAAGCGCGGGTTGGTCAGCCGCTCCGGGGAGACCAGGAGGACGTCGACGGCGTCGGCGGCCAGCGCGGCGGCGACGTCGTCCCACTCGGTGGCGTTGGCGCTCGAGATCTCCACGGCGCGGATGCCGGCGCGCGCCGCCGCGGCGACCTGGTCGCGCATCAACGCGAGCAGCGGGCTGACCAGCAGGGTCGGGCCGGCACCGCGGCGGCGCAGCAGCGCGGTGGAGACGAAGTAGACCGCCGACTTGCCCCACCCGGTGCGCTGCACGACCAGCGCCCGCTCGGAGCGCTCGACCAGCGCGGCGACGGCGGCGTCCTGACCCTCGCGAAAGACCGCGTCGGGCCGGCCGGTCAGCTCCCGGAGGACGTCGAGGGCCTCGGTGGCGAGGTCGGCGGACGGCGCGGCGGTGGTCATGGCTCCCGACAGTAGGCACCGACGACGACAGGACCGTCCGCCGCGCGGACCCTGGGGACGGAGTGGAGAATCCACAGGCGATGCGACCGCCGGACAACCACGTGCACACCAGGTGGTCCTGGGACACCGCCGACTCCTCCACGATGGTGCGCGCGTGCGAGCGGGCGGTGGCCCGGGGCCTGCCCGCCATCGCCTTCACCGAGCACCTCGACTTCACGACCTGGACGCCGGAGGACCGCGCGACCGCCGAGGGTCTGGTCGACCGGCACGCCTCGCGGCACCTGCCCATCGACATCGAGGGCTACTCCGCCGACCTCGAGGAGTGCCGCGAGCGCTTCCCGGAGCTGCGGATCTGGTCGGGCGTGGAGACCGGTGAGCCGCACCTGTTCGCGGCCAGCGTCGCCGCCCACCTGCGCGACTCCCCCGTCGACCGGGTGCTCGGCTCGCTGCACTCGCTGAGCCAGGACGGCCGGCTCTACGGCATCGGCCGGCTGCTCTACCCCGACCCGGACAGCACGATGCGCCGCTACCTGGCCGAGGTCGTCGACATGGTGGAGAACAGCGACGTCTTCGAGGTGCTCGCCCACGTCGACTTCCCGCGGCGGTACTGGCCCGGCGGCAGCGACCGGTACTCCGAGAAGGACTACGAGGAGGAGTACCGCGCGGTCTTCCGGGCGCTGGCCGGCACCGGTCGGGCGCTCGAGGTGAACACGACCAGCCCGCTGGCCTCGGTCGACCAGGTGCGCTGGTTCCACGAGGAGGGCGGCGAGGCGGTCAGCTTCGGCAGCGACGCCCACCAGCCGGCCGGCGTCGGCCAGCACTTCGACCTCGCGGTGGACGTCGTCGAGGCGGCCGGCTTCCGGCCCGGACGGGACGCCTTCGACTTCTGGCGCCGCTGAGTCCGCGTCAGCGGAACGGCGTCCCCTCCGGGTTCCCGGCCGAGGGCAGCGGTCCCGGCCGTCCCCACAACCAGCCCTGGCCGTACCGGACCCCCCGTGCGGCCAGCAGGTCCCGCTCCTCGGCGAGCTCCACGCCCTCGGCCACGACGGTGGCACCGATGTCCGCCGCGAAGCGCACCAGCGCGGTGACCAGCGCCTGGCGGGCGGGGTCGGTGTGCACCCCGCTGACGATGGCCGCGTCGAGCTTGACGGTGTCCGGCCGCAGGCGCAGCACGTGCCGCAGCGAGGCGTACCCGGCGCCGGCGTCGTCGACGCTCACCGGGCGGCCGGCCTGCCGGAGCTGTTCCCGCACGCGGCCGAGCGCGGCGTAGTCGGTCACCGGACGGTGCTCGGTGATCTCGACGCCCACCACGCCGTGGTGCGGCTCCAGCAGCAGGTCGAGGACGTCCGGCTCCAGGAGGGCGTCCGGTGAGAGGTTGATCGTGACCGGCACGGCCGGGCGGTGCCGGTCGACCGCGGCCAGCGCGGTCTCCAGCGCCAGCCGCTCGACAGCCAGGCCCTGGCCGCTGAGCGCCGCCTCGGCGAAGACCGTCGCAGTGTCCGCCCCGGCGAACCGGGTCAGCGCCTCGTAGCCGACCACCCGCCCGCCGTCGACCTCGACGATCGGCTGGAAGACGGTGTGGACGCCGCGCCCGGGCAGCTCGGCGACGAGCCGCTCGCGGGCCTGCGCCGCGTCGTCCAGGTCACCGAGCCGCTGGCCGACCAGGTCGGCGAGGAACTCGACGAAGCGCGCCGAGTCCGCGTCCAGCTCGACACCGTCGCCGCGCCCGAGGCAGCAGAGCATGCCCAGGGGGCGCCCGCCCGCGCCGCGCACGGGTGCGCCGACGTACGAGCCGATGCCCAGCTCCGCGGTCGCGGGCAGCTCGCGGGTGTCCGGTGTCCGGCCGGCCGCGGTGACCACGGGCGGCAGGAGCCCCGACAGGACCCGGACGCAGAAGGTGCCCTCGAGCGGCACGGCCGTACCGGCGGCGACCGGGAGGGCGGCCACGTCGCCGGCGACCAGCCGCACCCGCTGCTCGCCGGGGGCGAAGTCGGCGAGGTACGCGACGTCGGTACCGACCCGCTCGCGCGCCGTCTCGAGCAGCCAGGTCACCCAGGGGTCGTCGACGATCCGGTCGAGGAGGCTCACACCGCCGTCACACACAGAGTCCGCCATGTCTCCCCATCGGCTCGGGGCCCGGGCCCGCGACAGCGGCGCCATCGGCCCCCAGTGTCCCGCGCAGCACGGCCGGTTTCCAGTGCGTCACTGTCCGCAGTCGTCACCCCTCGGCGGGTACTTCACCGCTAAGGCATTCCCGGCTAGGGTCGCCGGGGTGACCAGCGCCCGCCGCGTCGTCATCGCCCTCGGGGGCAACGCGATGACCGGCCCCGACGGCTCGGCGACGCCCCGCGCGCAGCGCGACGCGATCGCGGCCGCCTGCCGACACATCGCTGCGGTCGTGGCCGCCGGCGTCCAGGTGGTGCTCACCCACGGCAACGGACCGCAGGTCGGCAACCTGCTGGTGAAGAACGAGCTGGCCGCCCACGAGGTCCCGCCGGTGCCGCTGGACTGGTGCGTGGCCCAGACCCAGGCCACCATCGGCTTCACGCTGGCCGACGAGCTCGACGCGGCGCTGGCCGCCCGCGGGCTGCCGCAGCGCACGGCCGCCCTGGTCACCCGCACGCTGGTCGACGCCGGCGACCCGCACTTCGACGAGCCGTCCAAGCCGGTCGGCCGCTACCTCCCGCGCGAGCAGGCCGAGCGCTCGATGGCCCACGGGCAGGTGTGGGAGGACCGCGGCGAGCGCGGCTGGCGGCGCGTGGTCGCCTCACCCGACCCCCAGCGGGTGGTCGACGTGCCCGCCATCGAGGCGCTGCTCGCGGCCGGGTTCGTCGTCGTCTGCGCCGGCGGGGGCGGCGTCCCGGTGGTGGACGACGGCACCGGCGGGGCGCTGCGCGGGGTCGAGGCCGTCGTCGACAAGGACCTCACCGCCGCGCTGCTCGCCCGCGAGCTCGACGCCGGCACGCTGGTCATCGCGACCGACGTCCCCCAGGTGCTGGTCGGGTACGGCACGCCCGCCGCCCGGCCGCTGGGCCGGGTCACCCCCGACGAGCTGCGCGCACACGCCGCGGCCGGCGAGTTCGCCCGCGGCTCGATGGGCCCCAAGGTCGAGGCCGCGTTGCGGTTCGTCGCCTCCGGCGGTACCCGTGCCGTCGTCACGTCCCTGGAGTCCATCGCCGACGCCGTGACCGGCGACGTCGGAACCGTCCTCACCGCCCCCTAGACCACCCCTAGAGAAGAGGAAGCTCCGTGCCCGCACCGATCGAGGTCCGCAAGGTCCCGCTGCACAACGTCAGCGACGCCTCCGAGCTGGCGAGGCTCATCGACGAGGGCGTCATGGAGGCCGACCGGGTCGTCGCCGTCATCGGCAAGACGGAGGGCAACGGCGGGGTCAACGACTACACCCGGATCATCGCCGACCGGGCCTTCCGCGAGGTGCTGCTCGAGAAGGGCACGCGGTCCAAGGAGGAGGTCGGGGAGATCCCGATCGTGTGGTCCGGCGGCACGGACGGCGTCATCAGCCCGCACGCCACGGTCTTCGCCACGCTGCCCGAGGACGCGGTGGAGAGGACCGACGAGCCGCGACTGACCGTGGGCTACGCGATGAGCGACGTGCTGCTGCCCGAGGACATCGGCCGCATCGCGATGGTCGAGAAGGTCGCCGAGGGCGTGCGCCGGGCCATGGCGGAGGCCGGGATCACCGACCCGGCCGACGTCCACTACGTCCAGACCAAGACGCCGCTGCTGACCATCGAGACCATCCGCGACGCCAAGGCCCGCGGCAAGGACACCTACTACGACGAGCCGCACGGCTCGATGGACCTGTCCAACGGGACGACGGCGCTGGGCATCGCGGTGGCCCTCGGCGAGATCGAGATGCCGCGCCAGGAGCAGGTCATGCGCGACCTGTCGCTGTTCAGCGCGGTCGCGTCCTGCTCGTCGGGGGTGGAGCTGGACCGGGCGCAGATCGTCGTCGTGGGCAACGCGCGCGGGCACGGCGGCAACTACCGGATCGGCCACTCGGTGATGCGCGACGCGCTCGACCAGGACGGCATCTGGAACGCCATCCGGGACGCCGGCCTGGAGCTGCCCGAGCGGCCGCACCCCGGCGACCTCGGTGACCGGCTGGTCAACGTCTTCCTCAAGTGCGAGGCCGACCCGACCGGCTACGTGCGCGGCCGGCGCAACGCGATGCTCGACGACTCCGACGTCTTCTGGCACCGGCAGATCAAGGCGTGCGTCGGCGGGGTGGCGGCCTCGGTGACCGGCGACCCGGCGGTGTTCGTGTCGGTGGCGGCGGTGCACCAGGGCCCGTCGGGCGGCGGGCCCGTGGCGGCGATCATCCGGGTCTGAGCTGCGGCGCCGGTCGCCCGGCGCGCCTCACACCGCGTGGCGGACGGCGACCTACCGTGGTCGCCACCCCGAGGGCAGACCTGATCCGGTACCGGCCCGGTGCGTCGGGCCGGTGTGTGGAGGAGTCGAGTGGTGCGCGCGTCGTCTGCCCGGGGGACCGTCCCCGGAGTCGCCCCGCCCGCCCGGCCGGCCGACGGCCGGGCGCGCCGGCGCCTCGAGCGCGCGGGCGGGGGCGGGGCGGACGACGCCGCGCAGCGGGCCGGGGTGCTCGCCCAGGCGAGCCGGGAGGTCTCCGACACCTCGCGGCAGGCCGCGGAGTCCCTCGCCGAGCTGCGCAGCGCGATCGGCGACATCTCGCGGTCCACGACGCACGCCTCGGCCGTCACCGAGGATGCGGTCCGCGACGCGAGGGCGGTCGACGAGCGGATCGCCGCGCTGCAGGGCGCCACCGACGCGATCACCGAGATCGTCCGGCTGCTCTCGGCGATCAGCCAGCAGAGCCGGTTCCTGGCGCTCAACGCCTACGTGGAGGCCGCCCGCGCCGGCGAGGTGGGCCGCGGCTTCGCCGTCGTCGCCGACGAGGTCAAGCAGCTCGCCGAGCGCACCGCCCGGGCGGCCGGGGACATCGGCGCCCAGGTCGAGGCGGTGCACCGGGAGACCCGCTCGGCCGTCGACGTGGTCTCGCGGATCACCACGACCCTGGGGTCCATCGCCGCGGCGCAGGACACCGTCGCCGCGGCCGTCGAGCAGCAGCGGGCCGCGACCGACCGGGTCGTCGAGAGCGTCGAGCGGGCGGCCGGCGGGTCGGCCCGGATCACCGAGGCGGTGGCCGCGCTCGCCGCCGACCAGCGCGAGGCCTACGTCCGCCGGGCGCTGGCCGTGGCCGAGGACCTGCTGGACGAGGCCGGTGGCGTGCGGCTCGGCGACGCCCGCCGTCGGCTGACCGTGCGCGACCAGGTCACCGACGCGACGCGGGCGGTCGAGCTGCCCGACCTGCTCCTCGGCGGCGTGCCGCTGACCCGGGACGACGACCCGCGCCGTCCGGCGCCCCTGGTCGACGACGTCGTCGCGCTCGTGGGGGGCAGCTGCACGCTGTTCCAGCGCCCGGACGGCGACGGCAGCATGGTGCGCGCCGCCACCACCGTCGTCACGGCGCAGGGCCGGCGCAACGTCGGCAGCTACATCCCCCGCCGCAACGCCGACGGCAGCGCCAACCCGGTGCTCACCGCCGTCCTGGCGGGGCGGACCTACACCGGCGAGGCGACCGTCGCCGACCGCCCCTACTTCACCGCGTACGAGGGCCTGCACTCCACCGACGGGGAGCTGGTCGGGATGCTGTACGTCGGGCTGCCGCTGGACGCGCTGCCGGGCTGAGCACCGCTCGGGCAGCGCGGTCGGCCGAGTGCGCAGGTGCGGTCGGGGACACGCGACGACACGCCGTCCCCGGCGACCGCAACTGCCCACACGGCGGGTCACAGTCAGACCTCGAACTGCACCCGCGCGATCTCCTCGCAGACCGGGTCGAACTGCTCGCGCCGGATGCGGTTGTGCTCGGCCTCGGCGTCGTAGACCCGGTAGGCCTCGGCATCGACGAACTCGCTGGTGATGGCGAAGCTCCACGCGCCCGGGCGCAGGCCGGCGTCCAGCCCGACCCGGACGTCGACCAGCCCCTCCACGGGCAGGGCGGCGATGGCCTCGAGCGCCTGCTGGACGAGGGACAGGTCGGTGCCCGGGCGCACCCGGCCGACCACGACGTTGCGGATCACCGGCCCAGTGTGACCCTGACCAGCGCGAACCCCCGCTCCACGAGGTCGAGGAAGGCGGCGGGATCGTCGTCGGGCTGCCAGGTGGTGAAGGCCGAGCCGAGGACGGCGGCGGCAGCCTGCGCCGCCAGCACGGCCGCGAGGTCGTCACCCGGCCACTGGCGGCGTCCCCGCCCGTCGAGGGCGACCGCGATGTGCGCGTAGGCCGTGCGCGCGTAGGCCGCGAGCTCCGGGTCCTCGGCCAGCCAGCGGCGAACGGCGAGGGTCGCGGTGTGCGGGACCAGGTACTCCCGGCAGACCGACCCCAGCCCCGCCCAGGGGCCGGCCGCCCCGTCGGCCGCGGCGAGCAGGTCGGTCAGCCGGCCGGCGTCCTCGGGGTCGAGGTCGAACAGCGCGGCGGCCTTCGTGGGGAAGTGGTTGAAGAAGGTGCGGCGGGCTACCCGCGCGGCGCGAGATCTGCACAGTCGTGGCGATCGGGGGCCCGATGACCGCCGGTGTGCAGATCTCGCGGCGGATCAGCGGGAGTAGTGCTCGACGACCAACTGCTCCTCGCAGACCACCGGCACCTCGTCGCGGCCGGGCACGCGGTCGACGCGGACCAGGAGGTCGGCCAGGCGCACCTCGAGGTAGGCGGGGGCGGTGGCGTGCGCGCCCGAGGCGGCCACGACGAAGGGCTCCTTGGTCTTCGACTTCTCGGCGATCTGCACGCAGTCGCCGGGCCTGAGCCGGTAGGAGGGCCGGTCGACCCGCGTGCCGTTGACCAGCACGTGCTGGTGGGTGACGAACTGGCGGGCCTGGTGGATGGTGCGCGCGAAGCCGGCCCGCAGCACGGTCGCGTCGAGGCGGGACTCGAGGTCCTGGATCAGCGCCTCGCCGGTCTTGCCGCCGGTGCGCCGGGCCCGGTCGAAGGCGGCGCGCAGCTGCGTCTCGCTGATGTCGTACTGGGCCCGCAGCCGCTGCTTCTCGCGCAGCCGGGTGGAGTAGTCGCTGTCCTTGCGGCGCTTGCGGCCGTGCTCCCCGGGCGGGTACGGGCGGCGCTCGAAGTACTCGACGGCCTTGGGCGTGAGCGGGATGCCGAGGGCGCGGCTGATCCGGACCTTGGGACGCGGGGTGTTCACGGGGCCTCCAATGTTTGGTTAGGCTCACCTTATTCCACGACGTCGACCCCCGAGGGGCACCCATGACCATCGGACGCCCGACGTCCTCCCCCGTGCACCCGGACCGCACCGCCGACGCCGCCGAGCGGGCCCGCACGGTCGCCACCCGGCCGGCCGCCTCGGTGCACGCGCTCGGCCTGGGCGCCAGCCGGCTGCTGGCCGCGGCCACGCTCGACGACGGTCAGGTGCTGGTCGTCGTCCCGCGCAGCGGCGGGCTGGCGACGGCGGTGCGCGAGGCCCCGGAGGGCGACCTGCCGGCGAAGGTGACCGTGACCTCCCGCTCCTCCCGGCCGCTGCGCAACCCGCTGCGGGCGCGGCTCGAGCTGGCCGGCTGGCTGACGCCGGTGCCCGCCAGGGACGAGGCCGCCCTGCTGCTGGACTTCGCCGCCGTCCGCCCGGACGACGTCCTGCTCGACGTCGGGCTCACCGCGACGCTGCTGCGCCTCGACGTCGCCGAGCTGCTGCTGCACGAGGGCGGCGGCTGCACCGAGATCGCGCCGGAGGAGTACGCCGCCGCCCGTCCCGACCCGCTGGGTGCCGCGGAGGAGGACCTGATGAGGGAGCACGCCGGTCCGCTCGCCGAGCTGTGCGCCCGGGTGCAGGCGTGGGCCGGCGACGACCGGGCGCACCTGCTCGGCCTCGACCGGCACGGCGTCCTGTTCCGGGTCGAGCCCCGCACCGGCTGCTACGACCTGCGGACGCCGTACCCCACCCCCCTCACGTCGGCCGGTGAGCTGCCGGCCGCCCTCCGCACCCTGCTGAGCTGCACTGGCTGACGCGTCCTGCGCGGCGAGATCACGCGATCTCGCACGTCCGCGCGGCCCAGAGCGTGCGAGATCACGTGGTCTCGCCGGGAGCCGCGGGACCTCAGCGGCGGGCGAACCAGCTGTCGCCGGAGAGGTCCGGCGGGCGCGGCGGCTCGCGGTGAGGGGGCTCGGGCTCCCAGGGCCACAGCTCGACGACGTGCTCCGCGGCCGCGCGCATCGCTGACGCGTCGAGCTCGACGGCGGCCTCAGCGATGCCCGACTCAGCGCAGCGGACGACGAGTCGCAGCGGACCCTCCGGCGGGAGAGGTGAGAGCCACCACCGCTGCGTGAGGGAGCTGTCGCCGCCCGAGCCACCCCTCGAGTGGAAGAGAACGCCCTCGGTGCTCCTCCCCGGCACGTTGCTGCCGCGCCTCCCGTCGGCCAGCTCGATGCCGAGGAGGAAGTGGGCGCTGCCACGGCCGCGGTCCCACATCAGCTCGTCCAGTCGGTGGCCGAGGCTCGCGCGCGCGGACGGGCGTACCCGGACGGCGAGCTGGAACGCCGCTCCCGTCGAGTACACCTGGAGGTCCAGCAGGGCCACTGCGACTCCCTCGGTACGGGCCAGCAGCACGTTCTGCGGCAGGGTGACCGGAACCTCGTTCTCCGGCGGCTCCAACAGCCGGTGCAGGTCGTCGCCCGGCTCCCCGTGCGGCCAGTTGCTGCTCCACGTGGCCGCAACCTCGCCGTACGCCGACCGCCCCGGCAAACGGCGAGATCGGCGATCTCGCCGCGAGGTCACGCCGCGCGGGACTCCTCCGCGAGCGCGGCCAGTGCCTGCTCGAAGCACTCCCGCGGCGGCTGAACGAGGCCCGCGCCCACCTGCCCGGTGCCGGCGACCCGCCCGGCCATGCCGGTGTTGATCTGCGGCAGCCACCCGGTGCGCGCCACGGCGAGGACGTCGATGCCGGTCGGGGCACCGCGGAAGCCGAGGATCGGGACCTGCATCGCCGGGTTCTCGGCCAGCGTCAGCTGGTACATCCGCTCGGTCGTGGCCAGCGCGTCGGGCACGGTGCCGCCGACGAACCGGACGATCGCCGGCGCCGCGGCCATGGTGAAGCCGCCGACGCCGTAGGTCTCCATGATCGCGGAGTCGCCGATGTCGGGGTTGGCGTCGGCCGGGCCGTAGTCGCCGAGGAAGAGCCCGACCGGGGTCTGCGCCGGGCCGGTGAACCAGCGGTCGCCGGTGCCGGCGGTCCGGATGCCGAACTCGGTGCCGTTCCGGGACATCACCGTGACCATCGTCGAGCCGGGCACGTCGCGCGCGGCGTCCATCGCGAGCTTCGCCGTCGGCATGCCGAGGTTGAGGAAGAAGTGCTCGTTACCGCCGATGAAGCGCAGCACCGCGGCGACGTCGGACGACGGCGCACCGACCTCCACGACCGCCGGCGAGAGCTCGCGCAGGGTCATCAGCGAGCCGGCGCGGTTGCGGTTGTGCCCCTCGTCGCCCATCTGCAGCATCTGCGCGAGCACCGCCTTGACGTCCAGCGGCTCGGCCATCGAGCGCACCGCCGCCTGGAGCACCGGCCCGAGGACGTCCCGCATCCAGCGCAGCCGGGTGAGCACCTCGTCGCTGTACGCGCCCATCCGCAGCACCTTGCCCAGGCCCTCGTTGAGGGTGCAGAACGCCTGCCCGCCGGTGACCGGGTCCTCCAGGCACCACGTCCACATGGACGGCGACGTCACCCCGGCCATCGGGCCCACCGTGCGGTGGTGGTGGCACGGGTCGAGGGCGATCTCCCCGGCGGCGAGGATGCGCTCCGCCTCCTCCACCGTGGACGCCCAGCCCTCGAACAGGCACGCCCCGATCAGCGCGCCGCGCATCGGGCCCGAGGCGTTCTCCCAGGCCAGCGGCGGTCCGGAGTGCAGCAGCGTGCGGTCGGGCAGGCCGAGCACGTCGCGCGCCGGGCGGACGTCGACCAGCCGGGACCCCGCGGCCATCACCCGCTCGACGGCGGTGCGGTTGGCCGCGGCCCGGCGCCGGTCGAGGGCGAGGGTGGCGAGGTCGGCCGGGTCGCCGAAGCCGGGCGGGCGCCAGTCGACGTCGTGCACGTCGGCGCCCTGGGCGCGCAGCGCGGCGGAGAAGACGTCGACGCCTGCGGCGACGACCGCCGGTGGTCCGGACAGCAGACTCATCGCGCGGCTCCCAGCAGGTCGAGCGCGTGCCGGGTGGCCTGCGCGTTGGAGGCGAACACGGCGGCACCGGCCGCGGCGAGGGCGTCGGCCTGGCGCGACCAGCCCTGCGGGTCGGCCTCGGTGCCGATGAGCGCGACGACGGCGGGCAGCCCGGCCGCCTGCAGCACCGGGGCCAGGGTCGCGGCCGGGTCGGGGTCGGCGCCGTACCCGAGGACGACGTCCACGAGCACCACCGCGGGCTCCCCCGACGCCGCCACCCGGGCCAGCGCCTCCAGCCGCAGCGTCGGGTCGATCATCGGGTGCGCCCGGCCGACGGTCAGCGCGTCGTCCCCGAAGTCGACGACGACGTGGCCGCGGACGGACAGGTCCGTCCCGAGGTCGAGCTCGGGGCGCAGCGGGGTGTTCGAGCGGACGTCGCCGAGCACGGGGGCGGCCAGCAGCATCGCCTCGTCGGCGAGGGTGCCGCCGGCGTAGAGGCCCTTGAGGACGGCGCCCGGCGGGGCCGTCGCCGACGAGGTGCGCGACGGCCACTCCGGCACCGCGACCCCCATGTCCCGGAGCAGCTCCTCGACCGCGGCGGTGAGGTCGGGGCTCTCCGGCGACAGCGCGGCCGATCGCACCGGGACCGACAGGCGGGTCGCGGCCTCCCGCACCCGGGCCGCCACCGACGGCGCGGGCGGCTTGGACACCAGCATCAGCTGCTCGGTGGCCGGGTCGACGTCGAGCAGGGCCAGCGCGTCGAGCGTGGCCAGCCCGCCGACCGCCTCGGACAGGTCGCGGCCCCCGACGCCGAGCACGTGGGAGACCCCGACGCCGGCCGTGTCGAGCAGGCAGGACACCTGCTGCGCGCCGGTGCCGGACGCCGCGACCAGGCCGACCGGGCCGCGGCGGACCACGTTGGCGAAACCGAGGGCGAGGCCGGAGACGATCGCCGTCCCGCAGTCGGGGCCCATGACCAGCACGCCGGCGTCGTGCGCGGCGCGCTTGAGCGCGACCTCGGCCCCGACCGGGACCCCGTCGGAGAAGACCAGCACGCTGCGGCCGGCGGCGATCGCGTCGGCGGCCTCGGCGACGGCGTACGGCCCCGGGACGCTGACGACGGCGAGCGCCGGGCCGTCGGCGTCCAGCGCGTCGAGGCCGGCGCCGATGGTGCGCAGCGGCACGGCCTGGGCGGGCCCGGCGGCGCGCTCGCGGGCGGCCAGCGCGGCGTCGACGGCGGCGACCGCGGCGGCCAGCGCGGCGTCGTCCTCGGCCTCGATCGCGACCAGGAGCTGGTCGGGCGAGGCACCGTCCGCGGGGGCCAGGCCCATGCCCGCGGCGAGCTCGAGGTTCAGCGGCGTGGCCATCGCGACGAGGACGGCGGTGACCCCCGCGCGGGCGCCGACGTCCCGGCTGACCTGCATGAGCCGGACGGAGTCCGCGTACACGCCGCTGCGCAGGGAGACGTGGCGGACGGGCAGTTCGGTCACCTCACCGACCGTACCGGCAGGTCTCTCAGCGGTGAGACATCCGCGCAACGACGATTTAGCACTGAGGTACTTCCGCCGTGTCCCTGGCCGTGTCACATTGGCGCGTCCCTGGGTGCCGGCGACGTCCGTCGGGGGGAGCCGGCCAGGTCCCAGGAGCGGGTCGAGTGGAGGCGGTCATGGCGTTCGGCTGGAAGCTCTACGGGGACGGGAAGACCCCGCCGCTGGGTGAGGCGGTGGCGCCCGACGAGCGGCTGTCCTGGCCGCGGACCGTCGGGATCGGCGCGCAGCACGTCGTCGCGATGTTCGGCGCGACCTTCGTCTTCCCGATCGTCATGGGGCTCGACCCGAACCTCGCGATCATGATGAGCGGGATCGCGACGATCATCTTCCTGCTCATCGTCAACGGGAAGGTCCCGAGCTACCTCGGCACCAGCGCCTCCTTCGTGGGCGGCGTGGTCGCGGTCCGGGCCTCCGGCGGCGACTCTTCCGACGTCGTCGGCGCCATCCTGGTCTCCGGCGTCGTCCTGGCCCTGGTCGGCGTGCTCATCCACGTCGCCGGCGTGCGCTTCCTGCACGCGATCCTGCCGCCGGCGGTCACCGGCGCGGTGGTCCTGCTGATCGGCTTCAACCTGGCACCGGTCGTCGCCGGCATCTACTGGCCGCAGGACCAGTGGGTGGCGCTGGCCACGATGGCGTTCGTCATCATCGCCTCGCTGCTGCTCCGCGGCTTCTGGGCCCGCATCTCCATCCTGCTGGGCCTCGTCTTCGGCTACCTGCTGTCGGTCCTCCTCGACGCGACCGTCGGTCAGATCACCTCGCCCGACGGCACCGGCACGGTGAGCACCCGCGACCGGATCAACTTCGACTCGGTCGTCGACGCCCCCTGGTTCGGCGCTCCCGACTTCATCGCGCCGTCCTTCTCGCTCAACTTCAGCCTGCTCGTGCTCCCGGCCGTGATCGCGCTGGTCGCGGAGAACACCGGGCACGTGAAGGCGGTCGCCGAGATGACCAAGCGCGATCTCGACCCGTACATGGGCCGGGCCATCGCGGCCGACGGTGTCGCGACCGTCGTGGCCACCTCGGTCGGTGGCTCCCCGACCACCACCTACGCGGAGAACATCGGCGTCATGGCCGCCACCCGCGTCTACTCCACGGCGGCGTACTACGTGGCCGCGATCGTCGCGATCCTGCTCGGCCTCTGCCCGAAGTTCGGCGCGCTGATCAACATCGTCCCGGGTGGCGTGCTCGGCGGCATCACCGTCGTCCTCTACGGGATGATCGGCCTGCTCGGCGCCAAGATCTGGAAGGAGAACCGGGTCGACTTCGCCAACCCGATCAACCTGGTGCCGCTCGCCGCGGGCATCATCATCGCGATCGGGAACGTGAACCTGCAGATCACCGAGAGCTTCTCGCTCGGCGGCATCGCGCTGGGCACGATCGTGGCGGTCCTCGGCTGGCACGTGGCCCGCGCCCTGGCGCCGGCCGAGATGAAGGCCGCGCTGGACGCCGAGCGCGAGTTCGTCGGCGGCACCGGCCCCGCGCTCGGCCACACGGGGGCACACGACTACGGCGCCGACCCGTCGTCGGTCGACGAGGTGGGGCGGCCGGGTGTCACCGGCTCGACGACGCCCGGGGAGACCCGCTCCCGGTGAAACCCGCGCCCTTCCGGTACGCCGACCCCCGCTCGGTGCCCGAGGCCCTCGAGGTCCTCGCCGCCGAGGAGGGCGCCAAGGTGCTCGCCGGCGGCCAGTCGCTGCTCCCGCTGCTCTCGATGCGGCTCGCGGCGCCGGCCACGCTGGTGGATCTCAACCGGGTACCCGGCCTCGACACCGTCGAGGCCACCGGGGACGGCGTGCGGGTGGGGGCGCTGGTCCGGCACGCGGGGCTGCTGGCGCACGGAGCCG
This sequence comes from Geodermatophilus sp. SYSU D01176, assembly GCF_054050015.1. Taxonomy (NCBI): domain Bacteria; kingdom Bacillati; phylum Actinomycetota; class Actinomycetes; order Geodermatophilales; family Geodermatophilaceae; genus Geodermatophilus; species Geodermatophilus sp. SYSU D01176. Next base: position 17,131 of record NZ_JBJGYN010000036.1, read on the forward strand.
CCGCCCGGGTCCAACCGCTGCTGGCCCGGGCGACGGCGAACGTCGCGCACCCGGCGATCCGCAACCGGGGGACGACGGTGGGCTCGATCGCGCACGCCGACCCCTCCGGCGAGATGACATCGGTGCTCGCGCTGACCGGCGGCTCGGTGGCGGTGGCCTCGACGTCCGGGACCGACACCCTCGGCTGGCGGGATCTGTTCGTCGGCCCGCTGGAGACCTCGCTGCCGGGCGCCGCCGTCGTCACCTCGGCCTTCTTCCCGGCCCTGCCGCCGCGGTCGGGCACCGCCTTCGCCGAGGTGGCCCGCCGCAAGGGCGACTACGCGGTGTGCGGCGCGGGCGTCGTCGTCACCCTCGACGAGGACCGCCGCGTCGCCGCCCTCCGCGCCTCGTACGTCTCGGTGGGGCCGACCCCGGAGGTGTACGACCTCACCGACGCCGTCGCCGGTTCTCCGGTGGAGAAGGCCGACTGGGCGGCGGCCGGCGCGCTGGCCCGCACGCTGGTCGAGCCCGACGGCGACCTGCACGCCAGCGCCGACTACCGCCGGCTGCTGGTGGGCGTGCTGACCGAGCGGACGCTGGCCGACGCCGCGGCCGAGGCTGCAGGGGGTCCCGAGTGACTGCTTCCGTCGACACCGAGCGCACCGTCCGGCTGACCGTGAACGGTGTTCCACGTGAAGCCACCGTGCCGGTGCGGCGGCTGCTGTCCGACGCGCTGCGGCACGACCTCGGGCTGACCGGCACCCACGTCGGCTGCGAGCACGGCGTCTGCGGGGCCTGCACGGTGCTGGTCGACGGCGAACCGGTGCGCTCCTGCCTGCTGCTCGCCGTCCAGGTGGACGGTGCGTCGGTGACGACGGTGGAGGGCCTGGCCCGCGACGACGGCCGGGGCGGGCAGGTGCTGCACCCGGTGCAGGAGGCGTTCCGTGAGTGCCACGCCCTGCAGTGCGGCTTCTGCACGCCGGGCTTCCTCGTGACGATCGCCGCCGGGCTCGAGGCGCGGGACGCGGCGGAGGAGATCACCGAGGAGGAGGTCGACGACCTGGTCGGCGGCAACCTCTGCCGGTGCACCGGCTACGCGAACATCAAGAAGGCCGTGCGCCACGCGGCCGCGACGATGCGGGATGCCCAGTGACTGCCTTTCGCGCGCGAAAGGCACCTGGGAGGAGGCTGCGGTGACGACGAGGCTGTTCGGCGAGCCGGTCCGCCGGCGGGAGGACGCCCGGCTGATCACCGGCCGCGGCCGCTACCTCGACGACATCGGCGCGGGCGCGCTGGCCGCCGCGTTCGTGCGCAGCCCGCACGCGCACGCGCGCATCGTCGACGTCGACGTGGACGCCGCCCTCGACGTCGAGGGCCTGGTCGCCATCTACACCTACGAGGACCTCACCGGCCCGCTCGCCGAGCCGCTGCCCGTGCTCATCCCGCACCCGCAACTCCACGCGCCGCGCACCGGCCACCCGCTGGCCAACGGCGAGGTGAACCACGTCGGCGAGCCGGTCGTCATGGTCGTGGCGACCGACCGGTACGTCGCCGAGGACGCCGCCGATCGGATCGCCGTCACCTACGAGGAGCTGCCGGTCGTCGTCGGCGTGGACGCCGCGCGGGCCGCTGAGCACGCCGTCCACGAGGAGATCCCCGACAACGTCGCGGCCCGCCACCGCCAGGAGACCGGGGACGTCGAGCCGGCGCTGGCCGCGGCCCCGCACACGCTGTCCTTCACCCAGTACGTCGAGCGCAGCGCCTGCACGCCACTGGAGGGCAAGGGCGTGCACGCGCGGTGGGACGCCGGCGACCGCTCGCTGCGGGTGCACACCAGCACCCAGGCCTCGACGTCGGTGCGGGCCGCCATCGCCGCCAAGCTGCAGCTCTCGCTGGACGAGGTCGAGGTGATCGCGCCGGACGTCGGCGGCGGCTTCGGCGTGAAGATCGTGCACCCGTGGCCCGAGGAGCTGCTGGTGCCGATGGCGGCGATCGCGCTGGGCCGCGAGGTGAAGTGGACCGAGGACCGCCGCGAGCACTTCATCTCCAGCGCCCACGAGCGGCAGCAGCGGCAGGAGATCAGCGTCGGGTTCGACGACGACGGCCGGATCACCGCGCTCGATGTCCACATCTGGCACGACAACGGCGCGTACACGCCCTACGGGATCATCGTGCCGATCGTGACCGCGACCCAACTGGTCGGCCCGTACGTGATCCCCGTGTACCGGGTGGTCGTGGAGAGCGTCTACACGAACACCGTCATCGTGACGCCGTACCGCGGCGCCGGGCGGCCGCAGGGCTGCTTCGCGATGGAGCGGACGATGGACCGCATCGCCGACGCGCTCGGCCTGGACCGGGCCGTCGTCCGGGAGCGCAACCTCATCCAGCCCGACCAGTTCCCGTACGACCACCACCTGACGTTCCAGGACGGCCGTCCGGTCATCTACGACTCCGGCGACTACCCGGCGCTGCTCGACAAGCTCAAGGCACTGGTCGGCTGGGACGGGATCGACGCGCTGCGGGACGACGCCGAGGCGCGCGGCAGGCTGCTCGGCGTCGGGATGGCGCTGTACGTGGAGGGCACCGGGCCCGGCCCGTACGAGGGTGGGCACGTGCAGGTGCTGGGCAGCGGCAGGGTATTGGTCTCGACCGGGCTGACGACGCAGGGCCAGGGGCACGAGACGTCGTTCGCGCAGATCGTCGCCTCCGAGCTCGGGGTGCCGATCGAGGACGTCGAGGTCACCACCGGGGACACCCGCCGCTTCCCGTACGCCGTCGGCACGTTCGCCTCGCGGGCCGCGGTGATGAGCGGCAACGCGATCGCGCTGGCCGCGCGCGGGGTGCGGGAGAAGGCGCTGCGGATCGCCGCCGACGTCCTGGAGGCCGACCCGTCGGACCTGGAGATCGCCGACGGCGTCGTCCAGGTGAAGGGGACGCCGGGGGCCACGATCCCGCTGCGGACGGTGGCGGTGCTGTCCAACCCGCTGCGGTACGCGTTCGACGAGGCGGCCAAGCAGGCGACGCAGTTCGCGACGCACGACGACACCAAGCCGCCGGTCGCCGAGGGCGACGCCCCGGGACTGGAGCACCGCGACTACTACTCCCCGCTGCGCTCGACGTTCGCCTCCGGCGCGCACGCGGCGGTGGTGGAGGTCGACCCGGCGACGTGGGAGATCGACGTCGTGAACTACGCGGTGGTGCACGACTGCGGCAACGTGGTGAACCCGATGATCGTCGAGGGTCAGGTGCACGGCGGGGTCGCGCAGGGCGTGGGCGGGGCGCTGTACGAGCGGATGGCCTACGACGCCGACGGGCAGTTGCAGAACGCCTCCTTCATGGACTTCCTCATGCCGTACGCGTCGGAGGTCCCGGACATCGTGATCGACCACCAGCAGACGCCGTCGCCGCTGAACCCGCTGGGCATCAAGGGCGCCGGTGAGGCCGGGGTGATCCCGGGGTCGGCGGCGCTGGCGTCGGCGATCGAGGACGCGGTGGGACGGCGGATCACCGCGATGCCGATCTCCCCCACCGAGCTGTACGACCTCATGCGTTCGGAGACGGCCGAGCGGACGGCGGCCTCGAGTCGCAGGACGGGAGTGGGCGTGTGAACCTCGACGGCTCGGCGGTGCTGCACGGGTCCCCGGACGACGTGTGGCGGGCGCTCACGGATCCCGCGGTGCTGGCGCGGACCATCCCGGGGTGCCTGGCGCTGGAGCGGGTCGGCGAGGACTCGTACCGCATGGACGTCTCGGTGGGCGTTGGTGCGGTGAAGGGGACGTACGCCGGCGAGGTGCACCTGACCGACCAGCAGCGGCCGACGTCCTACGTGATGCACGCGTCCGGGGCAGGGGCGCCGGGACAGGTGCGGGCCACGGTGACCATCGAGCTGGCGCCGGACGGCGACTCCTCGACGGTGCTGACCTACTCGGCGGAGGCGGTGGTGGGCGGCCCGGTGGCCGGCGTGGGCCAGCGGATGATCACCGGCGTCGCGAAGCGGATGGCTGCGCAGTTCTTCACCGCGGTGGACGCCGAGCTGGCCGGCGCGGGCGCTCCGGCCCCGGTCGTGGCCGAGGCCCGCCCGTCGGCGGCCGCTGTGAGCGCGACGGACGCCGAGGCGCCCGCTGCTCCCCGACCGCAGGTCTTCACCGGGCGTGCCGGCGTTCCCGCGGGAACGTCCGACCTGCGGACCCTGGCTCTCGGCGCCGCCGGTGGCAGTCTGCTCACCCTGATCGGCGTCCTCGTCGGCTACCGCCTGGGTCGGCGGAGCTAGGGGACCCGCCGCACCGTCACGGGGCTCCTGCTGCAGCGACGTCCAGCGGGATGCCGGTCTCGCGCTCGGAGACCTGCCACAGGGTGTCGATCTGCTCCTGCTGGCCCCACCGGCGCAGGATCGGCCGCTGCACGGCCGGACCGTGCGAGCCGTACCGCGGCGCGTACAGCTCCCCGCCGCGTGCCTGCGGATCGGTCGCGGCGCGCAGCTGCGGCCGGGCGCCCTCGAACGGCGACATCCCCGACCGCGCGGTGAGCACCTCGAAGAACGCCCCCACCCAGCCGGCGCCGCCCTCGCGCACCGCGCGGCCCTGCAGGTCGGTGTTCGTCAGCCCAGGGTGTGCGACCAGGCTCGACGCGCGGACACCGACGCGGGCAAACCGCTGCTGCAGCCCCAGCCCGAAGTGCAGGTTGGCCATCTTCGACCGCGCGTAGGCCGACCACGCCCCGTAGCCCCGCTCGAGGTGGACGTCCGCCGGGTCCATCCGCCCGGCCCGGTGCCGCGCCGTGCTCGTCACCGTCACCACCCGCGCTGCCGGCGCCCGCAGCAGCGCCCGCAGCAGGTGCGCGGTCAGCGCCCAGTGCCCCAGGTGGTTGACGCCGAACTGCATCTCGAACCCGTCGGCCGTCGTCCGCTGCGGCATCGCCATCACCCCGGCGTTGTTCACCAGCAGGTCCACGCGCTCGTGCCGATCGAGCACCGACCGCGCAGCGGCGGCCACCGACGACAGGTCGCCCAGGTCCAACGGCACGACCTCGAGCGACGCCGAGGGGTGGCTCACCCGGATCCGCTCCTCCGCGGCCGCGGTCTTCGAAGCGTCCCGGGCTGCCATCACCACGTGCGCACCCGCGCCCGCGAGCGCCAGCGCCGTCTGCAGACCCAGCCCACCGTTGGCGCCGGTCACCACCGCCGTCCGGCCGCTCAGGTCCGGGATGTCGCGCTCGGTCCAGGTCATCCCCGGTCCGGCGGGTGCTCGGCGCGCCACTCGTCGAACGCCGCGAGGAACGACTCGGCCATCCGCTTCTCGGTGAGCAGCTGCTCGCGGTCGCGCTCGTCGACCATCCGCTCGCTCAGCGCGCCGGTGTTGAACTTGATCGCGCGGAAGTAGGGGGTGAACGACGACGGCTGGAACGCGCGCTTCGACGGCCGCGGCCCGATGTCCGGGGGATCCCACGCCGCGGGCAGCGGCACCGGGTCGAGCCCGAGCGCCTCGACGGCGGCGAGGATCGGCTCGTCGTCCGGACGGTCGGTGAAGTCCCGGGACAGCTCGCGGAACACCTCGCTGCCGTCCGGGGCCACCACGACGACGACGGGACGGAAGATCGACGCGTCGTGGTCCCAGGCGCCGAGCGGTTTGGCCAGCCGCGACCCGTCGGGGTCGCTGACCCAGCGGTAGGGCAGGTGCCAGGTGCGGTTCATCGCCAGCTGCACCTCCGGTGGGTCGGTGGAGCCGAGCACCAGCTCCGCGCCGGCGTCGGCGAGGCGGGACATCGATCGGGCCAGGCGGACCGCCTGGGCGCAGCAGTACGGCTACCAGTCGCCGCGCAGACCGAGCAGCACGAGGGCGGCGCGCTCGTCGGAGCGCAGGGCCAGCAGGTCGGCAGAGTCCATCCGGGGAGCCTAAGAGGGCTGGTCCGTGCCCGCCCGTCAGCTGCCGGCGCGCGCCTCCGCCCGCATGGCGACGGCGGTCAGCAGCTCCCAGCGGATGGCCGAGCTGCCCGGCTGGACGGCGAGCCAGTAGAGGCCGAAGCGCTGCCGCGTCCGCGGATCGGTGGCGACGATCCGCGTCTCGCAGCTCAGCCGCGTGCCGCCGAGGGCCGGCGTCAGCCGGAACTCCATGCCGACCTTCACCCAGCCCGGCTCCGACCAGCCCCGGACCCCTGCCGCGTCCAGCACGGGCGGTCGCCTGCCACCGAACAGGCGCCAGGCCTGCAGCACGCCGCCGAACAGCACGTGCGAGGGCGGATCGGAGGCCAGCTCCGGGATCGGCACCACGTCGAGGAAGGTCCGGTCGAGCCCACCGCGGCGCCGCCCCCGGCCCGCCAGCAGCACCGGCAGGGCGCGCACCGCGCTGAAGAGCAGGGTGACCGGAAGCGACGAGAGCCGCAGCCGGTGCAGCTCCTCCCACACGATCGACGGCGGCGCGTCGATCACCCGCGACTGCCGGGTGACGTGGTCGGCCACCGGCACCACGTCGTCGAGGTCCATGCCGCGCCTCCCCCGGGCCTCAGCCGAGCGCGGAGTACACCGCCCGGATGTAGGCCTCGCTGCGGTCCGAGCCCAGGATCCCCGGCGCCATGCGGTTCATCAGGTAGCTGATGGTCAGCCGGCGGTCGAGGTCCATCACGATCATCGACCCGCCCCAGCCGCCCCAGAAGAAGGTCCGCCCCTCGGGCACGTACGGGACGATCGGCGAGCCCAGGCAGTAGCCGATGCCGAAGCGGAACGGCGCCTCGAGCACCAGGTCCACGCCGTCGGACTGCTGGTCGAAGACCAGATCGATCGTCCCCGGCGACAGCAGCCGCACGCCGTCGACCTCCCCGCCGAGCGACAGCACCCGCATGGCCCGCATGAGGCCGCGGGCGTTGGTGTGCCCGTTGAGCGCACCGAGGTCCGCCCGGCGCCACTCCGGTGAGTTGGCGGCACGAGCCGACGCGACCGGTGCGGTGTAGGTCTTGACCATCACCGACTCTGGGTCCAGCTCCCGCGGGTCCTCCTCCGGCCGCGGCGGCGGGACGACGGGCGCGATGCGGTCCCAGTCCGACTCCCGCGCGCCGATCTGGAGGTCCGCGCCCAGCGGCCGGGCGATCTGGTCGGCCACGAACTGCTTGAAGGTGTGCCCGGTGATCCGCCGGACCAGCTCACCCACCAGGTGCCCCTGGTTGTTCGCGTGGTAACCCGACGCCGTCCCCGGCTCCCACCACGGCGCCTGCGCGGCCAGCCGCTCGGTCGCCGACGGCCAGTCGTACATGTCCCGGATCGAGAACGGCCGCTCCCAGCCGGAGACGCCCGACGTGTGCGACAGCAGGTGCCGCACCTCGACGTCCTTCTTGCCCTTGGCCGCGAACTCCGGCCAGTAGTCGGCGACCGGCGCGTAGAGGTCCAGCTCGCCCCGCTCGACGAGCAGCAGCGCGGCCAGGGCGAGCACGGTCTTCGTCGTCGACCAGCCGTTGACGATCGTGTCCTCGGTCCACGGGACGGTCCGGTCGGGGTCGCGGTACCCGCCCCACAGGTCGACGACGGTCTCCCCGTCGAGGTCGACGGCGATCGACACCCCCAGCTCGTCGGCGTCGAGGGCGCGCTCGAGCGCCTCCCGGACCCCGGAGAAGCGGTCGTCGCAGCTACCGTGCACCTCGGCCATCGAGCCTCCTCGTTCCCGCCCGACCCCGGTGTCGCGCCGCGACGATGAGACCACGCCCATGGCCCGCCGCGGTCCACCACCTGCGGGTGAGGCACTTCCGGTTCCGGCTCGACCGCCGCCGCGCCTGCGCCCGGCGGGGCGAGCACACGCTGAGGGCCCTCTCGATCTGATCGAGAGGGCCCTCAGCGTGTGCTCGTGCGGCTCAGCCGGCCTTGAGGGTCGGGTAGTCGGTGTAGCCCTCGGCGCCGCTGGCGTAGAAGAGGTGCGCCTTCGGCTCGTTCTCCGGGTGCTCGCCGGCCCACCGCTCGACCAGGTCGGGGTTGGCGATGGCGGCGCGGCCCACGGCGACGGCGTCGGCGTGCGCGGCCTCGATGAGGCGCACCGCCTCCGCGCGCGTGGTGACCGAGCCGAAGCCGCTGTTGGCGATCAGGTGCCCGCCGAAGCGCTCGCGCAGCTCCTGCACCAGCTCCCCGCCCGGCTCGGCGTGCAGCACCGACAGGTAGGCCAGGCCCAGCGGACGCAGCTGGTCGACCAGCGCCCCGTAGGTGGCCCGGACGTCGTCGCGGTCGGTCTCGTAGGCGTCCTGGATGTTGTGCTCGGGGGAGATCCGCAGGCCGACCTTTCCGGCGCCGACCGCCGCGGCCACCGCCGTCACCACCTGGACGACGAAGCGTGCCCGGTTCGCAGGCGAGCCGCCGTACTCGTCGGTGCGCTGGTTGGACGCCGGCGAGAGGAACTCGTGCAGCAGGTAGCCGTTGGCGCCGTGGATCTCCACCCCGTCCAGCCCGGCCTCGATCGCGCGAGTGGATGCGGAGACGAAGTCCTGCAGGGTCTGGCGCGCCTCGTCGACGGTCAGCGCGTGCGGCACCGGGTAGGGCTGCTTGCCCCTCTCGGTGTGGCCCTCGCCGTCGATCGCGATCGCGCTCGGGGCCACGACGCGGCGGCCGCCGTTGACGTCGGGGTGGGTCACCCGGCCGCCGTGCATGACCTGCAGGACGATGCGGCCGCCGCGGGCGTGCACGGCGTCGGCCACGCGGCGCCAGCCCTCGACCTGCTCGTCGGTCACGATGCCGGGCTGGCCGACGAAGGCCTGACCCTCGTGGTTCGGGTAGGTGCCCTCGGTGATGATCAGGCCGAGGCTCGCGCGCTGCCGGTAGTGCTCGACGACGAGGTCCCCGGGCACGCCGGAGGCGCCGGAGCGCATGCGGGTCAGCGGGGCCATGACGACGCGGTTGGCGAGCTCGATGTCGCCCAGGGTCACAGGGGAGAACAGGTCCACGGGTAGTTCCATCGCCGCGACGGAGTGGTCCATTCCGGACCGCCACCGTCACGCCGCTCACAGTGCGAACGGCGGGTGTTGGCGGGCCGACTCCGGCGCCGTTCCACCCGCTTCCGCGCCGTTGCAGCAGCGCGGGAGCATCAAGAGCAGCGCGAGAGTGGCCTCGCCAGGACCCCGGCGGCTCACCGGACCGCGGCCCCCTGCAGGGCCCTCCGTCACGCGGCCGGTGAGCTCTCCCGGGTGACCAGGATGGCCAGCTCGGTCCGGGAGCGGACCTCGAGGCGGCGCATCGACGCCGTCAGGTGGCTCTTGACCGTCGCCAGGCTGAGGAACAGCCGGCCGGCGATCTCCTCGTTGCTCAGCCCCTGCGCCACCAGCTCGGCGACCTCGCGCTGCCGGTCGGTCAGCCGGTCGAGGGCGCGCAGCGCCGGGGCCGACCCCGGACGGGGTGCCGAGGTCAGGTGGTGCACCAGGTGGCTGGTCGCCGCCGGGTCCAGCGCCGCCTCGTGCCGGGCCAGCGCCCGCACGCCGTCGACCAGCCGCTTCGCCCCCGATCGGCGGGGCAGGTACCCGCGGACGCCGGCCTGCAGGATCTCCACGAGCTGCGGCTCGGTCTCCATCTCGGGCTCGGCCAGCACGAGGACCGAAGCGTTCCGCCGGCACAGGGTGCGCAGCAGCGGGAGGGCGTCACCGGCGACCAGGCCCTGCCGGACGACGACGACCACGGCGCCCGCACAGTCGGCCGCCTCGAGGGCCTCGGGGAGGTGCGTCGTCTCGGCGACGACCGCCATGTCCGGTTCGGCCTCGAGGACGACCCGCAGCCCGATGCGGAACACCTCACGGTCCTCGCAGAGCAGGACGCACACCAGGCTGGTGGGTGGGGGGACGGCGTGCGGGCACACGGGTGCCGACCCGCCGCGCCGCGGAACGGGCACGGGGCCCGCGGTGTCGTGTCGTCCGAACTCCAGCGAGCCGGGCCCTCTGACGCCGTCATCGTCCATGTCGTTCCCCCTGTGACCCGCCCGACGAGGCCTCGCCCGACGGACCGGCAGTTTCGACACGCGCCCGTTTTACTCCGGACTGGAGTGACTCTAGCGGGATGCGCGGACGTTGTGTCCAGTTCGTTCCCAGGCTCTTCACAGAAATCCGCCGATCGCCACGCCGACCTGCGGCTCAGCCTCCGGCCGGGAACGCGTCCTGCCCGTCTCCGGGGCGCGCGCTCCGGTGCACGTGGATCGCCAGCTGGGTGCGGTCGCGCAGCCCCAGCCGGCGCAGGGCCACCGTGATGTGGCCCTTGACCGTCGCCCGGCTCACCTGCAGGCGGGCGGCGATCTCGGCGTTGGTCAGGCCCTCGGCCACGAGCTCGGCCACCGCCTGCTGCCGGGCGGTCAGCGGGCCGTGGCCCGGCCGGTCCCCCGGCGAGCGCGGCACGTCGTCCAGGCGGTGCAGCAGCTCCCCGGTGACGCTGGCGTCCAGGACGGTCTCCCCCCGGGCCACCGCACGCACGGCCTCGACCAGCCGCTGGGGGCTGACGGTCGTGTGCACGTAGCCGCGCGCCCCGGCCCGGAGGACGTCGATCAGGTCGCTCCCGGCACCGGCCTCGCCGAGCAGCACGACCCGCACGCCCATCGCGGTCAGCTGGCGCACCAGGTCCTGCAGGAGCGGCCCCTGCCCGTCGAGGCCGACGAGGGTGACGTCCGGGCGGACCGAGGCGGCCAGCGCGAGCGCCTCGGCGACGCAGTCCGCCTCGGCCACGACGCTGAGGCCGGGGATGCGGCGCAGGACGGTGCGCAGCCCGTGCCGCAGGACCTCGTGGTCGTCACAGATCAGCACCCGGACCGGCGGGTCGACGCCGGACACGGCCGGTGCAGGCACGACGTCTCCCGATCCGGCCATGCGTCCGCCCCTCTCCCCGTGCGGCCCCCGTCGGAGGCGACCGTCAGGTGCGGTCTCGCAAGTTAGGCCGCATCCGCGCAGGTCGCCACACCCGCCGACGGGGCGGGACACGAACCGTCGGCGAGTTCATACCCAGGTCGTGCCCGTCGTCCTCCCGGAGTGGCGGTCGTACGACCACGGGCCGACGGTCCCTGGTCCTCCCGGCGGGTCGAGCCGGCCGTCCCGGAGGGCATCGGTCCTGCTCCGGGCGGGCACCGCACGCCCTCCTCCCACCCCCCGGGCGTGCCCGGCAACTGGACCTGCGGCCGATGTCCAGGACTCCCGCGCCGACCTAGCGTCGTCGCATCCCCGAGCCCCTCCCCCGGGCCGCAGCGACGCTGGGAGTCCCCGTGCACCAGACGATGATCATCGCCAAGATGGCGCCGACCGACGCCGACAAGGTCGCCGACGTCTTCGGCCGCTACGACGCCACCTCGATGCCCCACGAGATCGGCGTGCGGAACCGCTCGCTGTACCAGTTCCACGGCCTCTACGTGCACCTCATCGACTTCGACCGGCCGGCTCCCGAGGCGATGCGCATCGCCCAGAGCCTGCCGGCCTTCCGCGCCGTGAGCGACGACCTCCGCCCCTACATCGAGGCCTACGACCCGAACTGGCGCTCACCGCAGGACGCGATGGCCCGTCGCTTCTACCACTGGACGTCGTCCGCGGAGTGAGACCGCTCCGAGCGACTGGGAGGCCGTCATGACACGTTCCTCGCCGACCACGGCTGCGGCCGTCCCGGCAGCGTCGGAGCAGGCGGGCTGGGTCTGCTGCCCCGACTGCGGCTGGCTGCTGTACCGCAAGCGGCTCGACCGCAACCTGCACGTCTGCCCGGAGTGTGACCACCACCTCCGGCTGAGCGCCCGTGCCCGGATCGTGCTGCTCACCGACCCGGGCAGCTTCACCGAGACGGCGTTCCTGCCCGGGAACCCCGACCCGCTGCACTTCACCGACCTGCGCGACTACCCCGACCGGCTGGCCGACGCCGCGCGCCGCTCCGGTGAGTCCGAGGCCGTCGTGGTCGGCACCGCCCGGATCGGCGGCGCCGAGGCGGTCGTCGCCGTCATGGACTTCGCCTTCCTCGGCGGCAGCATGGGCGTCGAGGTCGGCCGGCGGGTGAGTGGCGCCGCGGACCTGGCCCTCCAGCACGGCCTGCCGCTGGTGACCGTCTGCGCGAGCGGCGGTGCCCGCATGCAGGAGGGCGTCTTCTCGCTGTTCCAGATGGCCCGGGTCAGCCAGGCGTACGGCCGGCTCCGCGAGGCCGGGCTGCTGTCGGTGTGCGTCCTCACCGACCCGACGTACGGCGGGGTCTCCGCCTCCTTCGCGACCCTCGCGTCGGTCCTGGTGGGCGAGCGGGGCGCGCACGTCGGCTTCGCCGGGCCACGCGTGGTGCAGGAGACCATCCGCGCCGAGCTGCCGGCCGACTTCCAGACCGCCGAGTTCCTCCTCGCCCACGGCCTGGTCGACCGCGTCGAGAGCCGGGCCGACCTGCGGCCGCTGCTCGCCCGCCTGCTGGCCCTCCACGGGCCGGGCATCTCGGACGAGGCGATGGACGACGCCGGCCCCGTCGAGCTCCCGGTGGTCGACGAGGACGCCGACCCGTGGGACGTCGTCCAGCGGGCGCGGGTCGTCGAGCGGCCCACCACCCTGGACTACCTGCACACGGCGTTCGACGACTTCGTCGAGCTGCACGGTGACCGGTCCTTCGCCGACGACGCCGCCGTGGTCGGCGGGGTCGCCTCGATCGGCGGGCGCACGGTGGTCGTCATCGGCCAGGAGAAGGGCCACACGGTCCGCGAGCGGGTGGCCCGCAACTTCGGGATGCCGCACCCCGAGGGCTACCGCAAGGCGCTGCGGCTGCTCGACCACGCCGAGTCCTTCGGGTTCCCCGTCGTCACCCTCGTCGACACCCCCGGCGCCCACCCCGGGCCCGAGGCCGAGGAACGCGGCCAGTCGCACGCGATCGCCGAGACGATCATGCGCAGCAGCAGGCTGCGGGTCCCGGTCGTCGCCGTGGTCACCGGGGAGGGCGGGAGTGGCGGCGCGCTCGCGCTGTGCACCTCCGACCGGCTGCTGGTGATGCAGAACGCCTACCTGTCGGTCATCAGCCCCGAGGGGTGCGCGGCCATCCTGTGGCGGACGGCGGTGGCCGCACCGACCGCCGCCCGGGCGATGCGGCTCGGCGCGGCCCACCTGCGGGCGTCGGGGATCGCCACCTCGGTGGTGCCCGAGCCTCCCGGTGGCGCCCACACCGACCCGGCCGCGGCCGCCCGACTGCTGCGCCAGGCGCTCATCCGCGAACTCGACGACGTGTGCCGCCTCGACCTGGCCACGCTGCTGGACGCGCGGTCCCGGCGGCTGGACCGCATCGGCGGGGACGACCGAACCCTGCAGCCGGTGGAGGTGTGACGGTGTCCACCAGTGAACTCACCCCGCGGATGAGCACCGCAGCACAGACCTCCGAGCCGGACGACCGGCCCCGGGACCTGCGCGAGGAGGTCGTGGCGCTGGCCTACAGCCTCCCCGGCGGGCTGCGCCGGCTCACCGTGCGCGACGGCGACCGCGCCATCGAGGTCGAGTGGGCCGCCGATGCCCGGTCGACCGAGCCCGCCGCCGCGCCGGAGACCCCGGCGCCGGCCACCCCGGCCGCACGCGACGTCCGCGCGGCCGGGCCCGCCGAGGCGGCGGCGGACGAGGCGACCGTCCGCTCCCCCCTGGTCGGCACCTTCTACGTGGCGCCCTCACCCGGGGCCGACCCGTTCGTCCGGGTCGGCGACGAGGTGGAGCCGGGCCAGACCGTCGGGATCGTCGAGGCGATGAAGCTGATGAACCCGATCCTCGCCGACGAGGCGGGGGTGGTGGCCGAGGTCCTGGTCGACGACGCCGAGTCGGTCGAGTACGACCAGGTCCTCATGCGGCTGCGGCCCACGGGGCGGAACCGGTGATCGGCCGGGTGCTCGTCGCCAACCGCGGCGAGATCGCCGTCCGGGTGGCCCGGGCCTGCCGTGAGCTCGGCATCGAGGTCGTCGCCGTGTACTCGACGTCGGACCGGAACTCCGCCGTCGTCGACCTGGCCGACGAGGCCGTGCACATCGGGCCGCCCGCCCCGCGGCGCAGCTACCTGCACGTGGCCAACATCGTGGAGGCGGCGCTGCGCACCGGCGCCGACGCGATCCACCCCGGGTACGGCTTCCTCTCCGAGGACCCGGACTTCGCCGAGATCTGCGCCGCGGAGGGGCTGACCTTCGTCGGCCCCCCGCCGGCGGTGATGCAGCAGATGGGCAACAAGGCCACCGCGCGCCGGCTCATGGCCGACGCCGGGCTGCCGCTGCTGCCCGGCGTGGTGGAGCCGGTCGGCACCGTCGACGAGGCGCGGGAGGTCGCCGCGCGGATCGGCTACCCGCTGATCATCAAGGCGGCCGCGGGCGGCGGCGGCCGGGGCATGACGGTCGTCCGCGAGGCGCGGGACCTGGCCGACGCGTTCACCACCACCCGGGCCACGGCCCGCGCGGTGTTCCGGGACCCCGCCGTCTACCTCGAGCGCCACCTGCCTCGCGCGCGGCACGTGGAGGTGCAGGTCCTCTGCGACACCCACGGCAACGGCGTCTCCCTCGGCGAGCGGGACTGCTCGCTGCAGCGGCGGCACCAGAAGTTGCTCGAGGAGGGGCCGGCCGGCCACCTCAGCCCCGAGCAGCGCGCGGAGCTCGGCCGGCTGGCCGTCCACGGCGCGCTCTCGGTCGGCTACACCGGCGCCGGGACCATGGAGTTCCTGGTCGACGAGACCGGGTCGGCCTACTTCATGGAGATGAACGCCCGCATCCAGGTCGAGCACCCGGTCACCGAGCTGCTCACCGGCGTGGACCTGGTCCGCGAGCAGATCCTCGTCTCCGCCGGCCGGCGCCTGCAGCTGACCCAGTCCGACGTCGTCCCCCGCGGGGCGGCCATCGAGTGCCGGATCAACGCCGAGGACCCCACCCGGAACTTCGCGCCGGCGCCCGGCCGGCTCGACGTCCTGCAGGTGCCCGACGGGCCGTGGACCCGGTTCGACACCGGCTACCGGCAGGGCGACACGGTGAGCCCGGACTACGACTCGCTGCTGGGCAAGCTCATCGTCTGGGCCCCCGACCGGGAGCAGGCCATCCGCCGGATGGACCGCGCCCTGGCCGAGCTGCGGGTGGAGGGCCCCGGCGTCCACACCACGATCGACCTGCACCGGGCCCTGCTGCGCGACCCCGACGTCACCGCCGACCGCCACGACGTGCAGTTCCTCGACCGGCACCTGCCCGAGGTGCTCGCCCGGGCCGCCTCCCTCGCCGACGCCCCCGAGCCCGGCCTCCCGGCCGCCGCCCGCGGCTCGCTCTCCCTCGTCCAGACCCCGGCCGCAGCCGCGCAGCCGGATCCCGCCACCCCACCGGAAGGACCGACACCGTGCCCGACACGACCTTCACTCTCAGCGACCTCATGACCCTGCTCTCGGAGAAGGCCGGGCTGCCCACGACGTCGCACACGACCGACCCGGACGCCCGCTTCTGCGACATCGGCCTGGACTCGCTGGCCTTCCTCAACCTGCAGACCGAGCTGCAGGACCGCTTCGGCACCGAGATGCCCGACGACAGCCCGGACCGCTACACGCTCGGCGAGATCGTCGACACGGTCAACGCGGCCCAGTCGTCGGCCGGCATGGCCTGAACCGACCCCACCAGGAGGACACCGTGAGCAGCACCCTCGAGCCGGGCACCGCCACCGCGACCGCCGGGCACACGGACAACTCGATCGTCATCGACGCCGACATCGACCACGTCTGGGCGATGACCAACGACCTGCCGTCGTGGCCGGACCTGTTCACCGAGTACAGCGAGGTGGAGATCCTCGCGTCGACCGACACGTGGTTCCGGTTCCGCCTCAAGATGCACCCCGACGAGAGCGGGCGGGTCTGGAGCTGGGTCTCCGAGCGCACCCTCGACCCGGTGGCCCGCGAGGTGCGCGCCCGCCGCGTCGAGCCCGGCCCGTTCGAGTTCATGGACATCCACTGGAGCTACGCCCCGGAGGGGTCCGGCACGCGGATGCGGTGGGTCCAGGACTTCCGGATGCGCCCGGAGGCGCCCATCGACACCGAGGGCATGACCCGGCGGATCGACGCCAACAGCAAGGTCCAGATGAAGATCATCAAGGACAAGGTGGAGGCCGCGGCGGCGGCCCGGTCCGGGGAGCCGGCGACGTGATCGGCACCGCCGTCGTCCTCGCCGGGGAGGCCGGCGTCCGGGCCGGCGCGATCGACGCGTGGCTCGCAGACGAGGCGGCCCGCGCGGTGGTGGACGAGGCCTCCGCCGTGGTGGGGCGCGACGTGGCCACGTGGTGGCGCGACCCGCTCAACCTGTGCTGCGACACCACGGCCGCCCACGTCGAGGTCGTGGTCAGCGGGATCGCCGGATACCGCAGCCTGACCGCGCGCGGCCTGCGGCCGGTCGCCGTCGCCGGGCACGGGGTGGGCGAGTACGCCGCCCTGGTGGCCGCCGGCGCCCTGCCCCTCGACCAGGTCGTGGAACTCGTCCACTGGCGGGCCGAGCTGCTGGCGCTGTCGCCCCGCCCGTCGTGCGCGGGCATGGCGGCCGTCGTCGGGCCCGGCGCCGGCGACGTCGCGCGGGCGGTCGTCGCCGACGTCGGCACCAGCGGGCCGCTGGCCGTGGCGTCGTTCGACGGCCCCGCCCAGGTCCTGCTCGCGGGCGGCTGCGAGGCGCTGGCCCGGGCGCAGGAGGCCGTGACCGCCGCCGGGCTGGACCTGGTCCGGCTGCCCGGGCGCGCCGCCTGCCACGGCCCGCTGGTGGAGCCGGTCGCCCGGCACCTGGCCGCCGCGCTCGCCGACCTCGACTGGTCGGAGCCCGACGTGCCCGTCGTCCCCAACGTCGACGGCCGGCCGACCCGGGACCCCGAGCAGCTGGCCCGGTGCCTGCGCGCCCACCTGACCTCGCCGGTGCAGTGGGAGGCGACCTCCCGCGCGCTGGTCGAGGCCGGGGCGACCGCGGTCGTCGAGGTGGCCGCCGTCCCGGTGCTGGGACCGCTGATCCGCCAGGTCCACCCCGACCTCCCGGTGCACCTCGCCACCGGGCCCGGGACGCCGCTCCCGACCACCCCACCGGAGCCCGCCCCCGCGGTGCCCGTCCCCACCGGAGGAGAGACATGACCACCATCCAGCACCCCCCGTCGGCGAAGGTGCGCTGCGGACCCACCGTCCACCGGGCGGACACACCCGCCAACCGCCGGCGCGGCGGGGACATCCGCGTCCTGCTGTCGCCGGCGAGCGTCGGCTCCACCGCCGGCTTCATGGGCACCCTGACCCTGGAGCCCGGCGAGATCGTCACCGAGCACTGGCACCCGTACTCGGAGGAGTTCCTCTACTGCCAGAGCGGCGACGTCCTGGTCACCCTGGACGGCGAGGAGCGGCGGCTGGTCGGCGAGTCCGCCGTCCACATCCCGATCGGCGTCAAGCACCGCATCGTCAACGACTCGGCGACGACGGCGACCTTCGTGTTCCTCTGCGGCCCGCTGGCCCCGCGGCCGGAGCTGGGGCACGTGGACACCGAGCTGCCGCCGAGCGCGCGGTGACCGCCGTGGAGACGACGCGGGAGCGAGCATCGCTGCGCGCTGGGGGCACCTCCCGCTTGCGGGGGACAGCGACCGAGGAGCGGAACGACCGCGGAGTCGAACAGTGAACGCCGACCGGCGCCGGGTCGTCGTCACCGGGATCGGGGTGGTCGCTCCCGGGTCGATGGGCCGCGAGGGCTTCTGGGACATGATCACCGCCGGCCGGACGGCGACGCGGCGCATCACGTTCTTCGACGCGAGCCGGTTCCGGTCCCAGGTGGCCGCCGAGGTCGACTTCGACGGCCGGCTCCTGGGCCTGACCGCCCAGGAGGTGCACCGCAACGACCGCTTCGTGCAGATGGCGATGGTGGCCGCCGACGAGGCCGTGGCCGACAGCGGGCTCCCCATCGGGTCGGACTCGCCCGACGCCCCGGACCCCGACCGGGTCGGGATCACCCTGGGCAGCGCCGTCGGGGCCACCATGCGGCTGGAGCAGGAGTACGTCTCGGTCAGCGACGCGGGCACGCACTGGCTGGTCGACCCCCGCTACGCCTCCCGCTTCCTGTCCCACGCCCTCGTCCCCAGCTGCGGCGCCACCGAGCTCGCCGTGCGCTTCGGTGCCCACGGGCCGGCCACCGTGGTCTCCACGGGCTGCACCTCCGGCATCGACGCGATCGGCTACGGCAGCCAGCTGATCGAGGACGGCGATGCCGACGTCGTGGTCGCGGGGGCCAGCGACGCCCCCATCTCGCCGATCTCGATGGCCTGCTTCGACACGATCCGGGCCACGACGGACAACAACGCCGACCCCGAGCACGCCTCGAAGCCCTTCGACGCCCGCCGCAACGGCTTCGTCATGGGCGAGGGCGCCGCGGTGCTGATCCTGGAGGAGCTCGAGCACGCCCGGGCGCGGGGCGCGGAGGTCTACTGCGAGGTCACCGGCTACGCCAGCCGCTGCAACGCCTTCCACATGACCGGCCTCAAGCCCGACGGCACCGAGATGGCCGAAGCGGTCCGCCAGGCGCTCGACCAGGGCCGCATCGACCCCGGCGAGGTCGGCTACGTCAACGCGCACGGCTCCGGCACCAAGCAGAACGACCGGCACGAGACCGCGGCGGTGCACAAGAGCCTCGGGCCGGCGGCCGACCGGGTGGCGATGAGCTCGATCAAGTCGATGATCGGCCACTCCCTGGGCGCGATCGGCTCGATCGAGGTCGCCGCGACGGCGCTGGCCGTGCAGCGCGGCGTCCTGCCCCCCACCGCCAACTACGAGGTGCCCGACCCCGAGTGCGACCTGGACTACGTGCCCAAGGTCGCCCGCGAGCAGAAGGTCGACGTCGCGGTCTCGGTCGGCAGCGGGTTCGGCGGGTTCCAGTCGGCCATCGTGCTGGCCGCCCCCACGAGGAGGACAGAGTGACCGAGCTCGCGAGGTCACCCATGACCACAGCACCGTCGGTCCCGACGCCGACGAGCGCCAGCGAGGAGGAGTCGTGACCGGCCTGCTGGTCACCGGGATCGGGGTCGTCGCCCCGACCGGGGTGGGCGTCGAGGCGCACTGGGAGTCGATGCTGCGCGGCCGGCCGGCGATCGGTCCCATCGAGGGCTTCGACTCCTCGCCCTACGGCATCACCCTGGCCGGGCAGGTGCGCGACTTCGACCCCGACGAGCACGTGTCGCCGCAGCTGAAGGTGCAGACCGACCGCTGGACGTGGATGTCGCTGGCCGCGGCCACCCTCGCGGCGGCCGACGCCCGCTACGAGCAGCCCGAGGACGTCTACGCCACCTCGGTGTTCCTGGCGTCGGGCTCGGGCGGCAACGAGTTCAGCCAGCACGAGATCCAGGGGCTGTGGGCGAAGGGCCCCCGGTCGGTCGGCGCCTACCAGTCCATCGCCTGGTTCTACGCGGCCAGCACGGGCCAGATCTCCATCCGCGACGGCTACAAGGGCCCCTCCGGCGTCGTGGTCAGCGAGGGCGCCGGCGGGCTGGACAGCATCGGCTGGGCGCGCCGCGTCGCCCGCCGCGGCACCCCCGCGGTGCTCGTCGGCGGCACCGAGGCCGGGATGTGCCCCTACGCCCTGCTGTGCCAGGCGACCAGCGGCCGGCTGTCCACCGCCACCCGTCCCGAGGAGGCGTACCTGCCGTTCGACCGGCGCGCCAACGGCCACGTCGTCGGGGAGGGCGGCGCGATCCTGCTCCTCGAGGAGCCCGGCGCCGCGCGGGCCCGCGGCGCGGAGAAGGTGTGGGGCGAGGTCGCCGGCTACGGCGCCACGCACGACGCCCACCACCACGAGGACCCCGCGCCCGACGCCACCCAGTACGCCCGGGCGATGCGGCTGGCCCTCGCCGACGCCCGCGTGTCGCCCGACGAGGTCGACCTCGTGATCGCCGACGGGGCCGGGACGCCGGAGCTCGACGCGCTCGAGCTGCAGGCGATCGGCGCCGTGTTCGGGAACCGGGCGACGCCGGTGCCGGTCACCGCGCCGTCGTCCTGGACCGGCCGGCTCATGGCCGGGGGCTCGGCGCTCGCCGTCGCCACCGCGCTGCTCGCCGCCCGCGACGGCATCGTCCCGGGGACGGCGTTCCTCGAGCAGCCGGTCGAGGCGCCCGGCGTCGACCTGGTGCGGGACGCCCGCGTGCAGCAGGTGTCGACCGTGGTCGTCCTGGCCCGCGGCGCCGGTGGCTTCAACAGCTGCCTCGTGCTGCGCCGCCCGGCCGGGGAGGGGACGCCGTGACCACCCCCTCGGGCGGGACGGTGCGGACGATCCTGCGGATGCGCACCCTCGAGGGCCGGGAGGCCGACTTCGAGGCCGCCTGGCGCCGGGCGGCGGCGGAGATCAGCCGGGTGCCGGGCAACCTGCGCCAGGAGCTCATCCGCGACGCCGACGACCCGCGCACCTTCCTCATCACCAGCGACTGGACCGACCGGGCCGCGGTCGACGGGTTCGGCCGCAGCAGTGCCCGCGAGACGCTGACCGAGGCGCTGCGGGACCTGCGCGAGGACGCCAGCCGCAACACCTACGAGGTGCTGGCCGTCGTCCCGGGCGCGGGCCGCCCGGCGGAGGTCCGCGCATGACGGCGACACTGGCGGACGGCGGCAGGACGACGGTGCGGACCCTCCTGCGGATGCGCGCGCGGGCGGGCTGCGAGGCGGAGTTCGAGGCGGCCTGGCACCGGGCCGCCGCGGAGATCGCCCGGGTGCCGGGCAACCTGCGCCAGGAGCTGATGCGCGACGAGGGCGACCCGCGCTGGTTCGGCATCGTCAGCGACTGGACCGACCGGGCGTCGGTGGACGCCTTCGGGCGCAGTGCCGCCCGGGAGACGCTCACCGAGGCGCTGCGCGACCTGCGCGAGGACGCCACCCGCTCGACCTTCACCGTGCTGGCCACGGTGCAGGCCGAGCGGCCCCGGCCGGTGCGCATCGACTTCTCCACCAGCGTCAAGCCGGGCGAGCAGGTGGCCTTCGAGCGTGCTTACGCGACGGTCACCCAGCGGATCGGCGACTCCCGCGGGTACGTGCGCGAGGAGCTGCTGCGCGACGCGAGCGGCCTGCGGTACCACATCTTCGCGGAGTGGGAGTCCGAGGACGACTTCGTGCAGTGGGTCGAGGACCCGGTGCACATGGTGGCCGGCGCACCGCTGGCCCGGTGGCACTCGGTGGAGTTCCGGCGCGAGGTGCTGGAGATCCGGCAGCGGCCCGACGCGGACACGGACTTCCCGGAGCTGCTCTCGCCCGGCGGGGACGTCGAGGTGGAGCGGGTGCGCGTCGACACCGCCGTCGCCGTCGAGCCCTGGGAGGCCGACGCCTTCGAGCTCGCCTACCTCGCCGCCGCGCAGCTCGCCCGCAGCGCTCCGGGCCACGCCCGCGAGGAGCTGCTGCGCGAGCCCGACGGGCGGCGCTACCACGTCGTCGCCGAGTGGGACTCCGAGCAGCGCTTCACCGACTGGGCGGCGGAACCGGCGAACTGGGCCGCCGGGCCGCTGGGCCGGTGGCTGGCCAGGGGCGAGGACCGCCGGGTGTTCGCGCTGCGCGCCCGACCGGCGACGCCCGGACCCGCGCAGCAGCCGGCGGCCGTGGACGTCGGCGTGTCCGTGGCGCCGGAGCCGGACCTGGAGCTGGTGGCCGGGCCACCGGTGCGGGCCCCCGAGGTGCCTTCCGCGCGCGAAAGGCACCCTGACCGGGTGGCGCCGGTGCCCAGCGCCAGCGTGCAGGAGTTCGTGGAGAAACCCGAGGAGACGCACGCCCCGGCGCCCGTCCTCCCCGCGGCGGCGGACGTCGCCGCACGGCCCGGGCGGGCGGTCGAGGTGCTCGTCGTCGGCGCCGGCCCGGCCGGCCTGACCCACGCCATCGAGCTGGCCCGCCGCGGCATCGCCGTCCGCGTCGTGGACAAGCGCCCCCAGGCGTCGACGCAGGCGGACAAGGCGATCGGCATCCACTGCCGGACGATGGAGATCTGGGAGGACCAGGGCATCGTCACCGAGGCGATGGACGCCGGGATCTGGCTGTACGGCCAGACGGTGTTCGTCAACGG
This sequence comes from Geodermatophilus sp. SYSU D01176, assembly GCF_054050015.1. NCBI lineage: Bacteria > Bacillati > Actinomycetota > Actinomycetes > Geodermatophilales > Geodermatophilaceae > Geodermatophilus > Geodermatophilus sp. SYSU D01176. The sequence goes on from NZ_JBJGYN010000036.1 coordinate 39,069, forward strand.
CGTGCAGACCCACCAGGTCGACTGGGCCGGTCTCGACGAGCTGCCCTACGCCCACCTGGGCCTGCCGCAGTACGACACCGAGCGCATCCTCGGCGCCAAGCTGACCTCCCTCGGCGTGGTGGTCGAGCGCGGCGTCGAACTGGTCGCCTTCAGCCAGGACGACGAGGGCGTCACCGCGCAGCTGCGGCACGCCTCGGGCGAGCTCGAGACGACCCGTGCCCAGTACCTGGTCGGCTGCGACGGGGCGCACAGCGCCGTCCGCGCCGGGCTCGGGCTGGCCTTCGAGGGCGGGCTGTCGATGTTCCCGCAGCTGTTCATGCTCGGGGACGTCGACGTCGACTGGGACCTGCCGGCCGGGCACCTGGTGCGCTTCGTGCGCATCGAGAACGAGGACGACTTCACCGGGATGCTCGTCTGCGTCCCGCTCAAGGGCCGCAACCGCTACCGGATCGCGACCCTGGCCCCCCAGCGGTGGCAGGACGCGGTCGGCTCCGGCGTCGTCCCGCCCGGGTTCTGGCAGGAGTACGAGCCGCCCACGCTGGCCGACATGCAGGCCGCGATCGACGACCTGGGGCCGCCCGGGACGACGGCGAGCAACCTGCGCTGGTCGTCGATCTTCCGGATCAAGCACGGCATCGTCGACCGCTACCGCGAGGGGCGGGTCTTCGTCGCCGGCGACGCCGCGCACCTGCACCCGCCGGCCGGCGGACAGGGGATGAACACCGGCATCCAGGACGCCTGGAACCTCGGCTGGAAGCTCGCCCTCGCCGTACGCGGGCTGGCCGCGCCCGGGCTGCTGGACAGCTACGAGGCCGAGCGCCGTCCCGCGGGGAAGATGATCGTCGACCGCGCCGTGGCCATCGCGTTCACCGACGAGATGGACATGGCCGACGAGAAGGCGCAGTTCCTGCTCGAGATGCAGATGACCATGAACTACGCCGGTAGCCCGCTGGTCGGCGAGACGGCCCCCGGCGGCTTCCCCGCCGGGCCGGAGCCCGGGCACCGCGCCCCGGACGTGCACGGGCTGCGGCGCTTCGGCGTCGCGCACCCGCTGCGGCTGTTCGACCTCACCCGCGGCACCCGCTCCACGCTGCTGCTGGCGGCCGACGCCACCGCGTCGGAGGAGCAGGTGTCGGACCTGGAGAAGCTGGCCGTCGCCGTGAGGCAGCAGACCCGCGGCGAGGTGGGCGCCTACCTGGTCGCCGCCCCCGACGCCCGGGTGCCGCTGCTGGTCGACCTGCCCGTCGTCCGCGACGCCGCGGGCAGCTTCGCCGCGGCCTACGGCACCGCGGGCGCGGGGACGGCGGCCTACCTGGTCCGCCCCGACGGCCACGTCGGCTTCCGCAGCCGCCCGCTGGACGAGGACGCCCTCCTCGACCACCTGGCGGGGGTGTTCGCGCAGTGACCGGCCCAGCCACGGCCCGCTCCCGACGGACCGCACCCGAGACCGCCCCACCCCCCAGGGAGACGACATGACCCAGACCGCACCACCGGCGTCGGCCGCACCCCCGGACGACGTCGTCCCCGGTCAGGAGATCTACACGCCGGAGTTCCGCGCCGACCCCTACCCCGTCTACGCCCGGCTGCGCGCCGAGCGGCCGGTGGTGAAGGTGCGGACGCCGCGCTTCGACTCGTTCCTGGTCACCCGGTACGACGACGCCCGGCAGGCGCTGTCGGACCCGCGGCTGTCCAAGGACCTGTACCGCGCCGGGGACACCTACCTGGCGGTGTTCGGCGAGAAGGCGCGGCAGATCAACACCAACATGCTCAACTCCGACCCGCCCGAGCACAGCCGGCTGCGCCGCCTGGTGACCCAGGCGTTCACCCCGCGGCGGATCGAGGCGATGCGGCCCCGGGTGGAGGAGATCGTCGAGGGGCTGCTCGACCGCATGGCGCCGAAGGGGCGGACCGAGTTCGTCGACGAGTTCGCCCTCCGGCTGCCGCTGGCGGTCATCGGCGACCTGCTCGGCATCCCCGAGGCCGACCACGAGGAGATCCTGGCCGGCACCCAGGTCATCCGGACCGTCGGCACCGGCGGGCGCAGCCCCCAGGAGGACCGGGCCGCCATCGGGCAGGCCCAGGAGCGGCTGCACGCCTACTTCACCGGCCTGGTCGCCGCCAAGCGCCGGGAGTCCGGCGAGGACCTGGTCAGCGCGCTCATCGCCGCGCGCGACGGCGACGGCCGGCTGTCGGAGGCGGAGCTGGTGAGCACCTGCTTCCTGCTGCTGTTCGCCGGCTACCAGACCACCTCGGACTTCCTGGGCAACGCCGTGGTCGCGCTGCTGACCCACCCCGAGGAGATGGCCAAGCTGCTGGCCGACCCCGACCTGCTGCCCGACGCCGTGGAGGAGCTGCTGCGCTTCGACGGGTCGGTGCCGGTGTCGAGCTTCCGGTTCGCGACCGAGGACCTCGAGATCGGCGGTGTGCCCGTCCCGGCGGGCTCGATCGTCACGATCGTGCTCAGCTCCGCCAACCACGACCCGGCGCTGACCCAGGACCCCGACGCGCTCGACCTCACCCGCGGCGACACCCCGCACATGTCCTTCGGGCACGGCATCCACTACTGCCTGGGCACCGCCCTGGCCCGCCTGGAGGCGACGACGGCGCTGCGCCGGATCCTCGTCCGCCTGCCCGACCTGCGCCTCGACGTCCCCGTCGAGGACCTGCAGTGGCTCCCGGCCGCCTCGGCCTTCCGAGGGCTGCTCGAGCTCCCGCTCCGCTTCACCCCCACTCCCACCGAAGGAGGCCCCCGATGACGCAGACGACACCCTCGGCCAACCCCGAGGCCGCTCCCTCGGCCGACCCCGCGGCCGACGCCTCGACGACCCCCACGGAACCGCCCTGGGCGAACGACACCGTCGAGTTCGCGAACACCTCCTCGGCGCCCGCGACCTGGTACTCGGGCACCTGGCGCCCGTTCCGCAACGTCATCGTCTGCCGGATGGCCCCCGGCAGCGAGGACAAGGTCGGGCCGGTGTTCGCCTACTACGACCGGACCACCCGGCCGCAGGACCTCGGCGTCGTCGGCCGGGTCCTGCTCTCCTACGAGGGCCTGTACCTGCACGTCATCGAGCGCAAGGAGGACCCGGAGGTCTCCGGCCAGCGCCGTGGCCTGCCGGCGTTCCAGGCGATCGCCGAGGCCATCGCCCCCTACGTGACGCCCTACCCGAGCTACTGGCAGAACCCGTCGCACTCGGTGGCGAAGCACTTCTACACGTGGGTGCCCGAGGGCGAGGTCTCCCCCGACCGGGAGATGACCGTCATCGTCCAGCGGATGAAGCCGGGCAGCGAGGAGGACATCGCCCGGGTGTTCGCCGAGTCCGACGCGGGTGGGCTGCCGACGGAGACCGGCGTCACCGGCCGCTGGCTGTACTCGATGGAGGACGTGTTCGTGCACCTCCTCGAGCAGGACCGGGTCAAGGCCGCGGCCGTGCGGGAGAACCACGAGTCGATGCGGCCGGCCTTCGCGAAGGTCATGGCGGACCTCGCCCCCTACGTCAGCCCGTACCGCCCGGAGACCTGGCAGAGCCCGCGCGACTCGGTGGCCCGGGTGTTCCACCGCTGGGTGGCTCCGGACTGGCAGCCCGAGGCCGGGCAGTGAGCCTGCGGGGGTTCTCGGCGCTCGTCTTCCTGGTGGACGACGTGGCCGCGGCCACGGACTGGTACACCGAGCTGCTGGGCCAGGCGCCCGTCTTCACCCGGCCCGGGCCGGACGGGCGCGTCGTCTACGCCAAGTTCGTCATCGGCGACCACCAGGGCGAGCTGGCCCTCGCAGACAGCAGCCGGGCCCCCGCGGGCAGGGCCGCCGGCCCGGCCGGCGCGATCGTGCACTGGCGCGTCGACGACCTGGCGGCCACCCTCACGCGCCTGAAGGCAATGGGGGCGACGGAGTACACGCCGCCCACGCCCCACGGGCCGTTCGTCACCGCGGTCGTCGTCGACCCCTTCGGCAACCTGCTCGGCCTGCAGGGGGTCGCGGCCACGCCGCACTACACCGGTGACTACATAGCCGTCACCACGGCGAACTGACGGCTGACGGTGGCCGGCCCGGGTGCGTCCCGGGCCGGCCACCGTCCTGCCCGGACCGTTTCCTCCGTTCCTCCAGCCTGCGATCGCCGCCGCCGGGACGACGACCGGGATGGACGGGTGCGCAGCGCGAAGACACACCTCGCCGGGGAACGCAGCGACGGACCGGACGTGCGACGCGCTCGCTCACCCGGCTGAGCCCGGCGAGCGCGGTGAGGCTGGACCGGGTCGCCAGGTCCGAGCTCCTCCTCCACGCCCCGCAGCAACCGCGACAGCGAGCCCCTGGCCGGCACCGGTGGTCGCACAGGGTGAGCTGACGAGCGCGCGTCCTGGCGTGTCGGCGGCCTGTCACAGGGGTGCCGGCGCCGAACCGGGCCCTGCGATTGTCACGGAACGGTCACGGCCCTACGTTTCCCTGCGTCCGGCCGGTCGGCACCTCCCCACCCGGGGAACCCGCGCCGGATGCCGCCGAGTCGCGCACCCTGTGGGGGCGCGAGCCGGGGACCCACCTGTACCACCGGGGTGAGTCCCGCTCCCGGACGCCGTCCGGGGGCGGGTAGGGCCCTCCCAGCCCGAACCCGTCAGCTCACCCGGTAGGCGGCCAGGGGAGAACGGAGTTCCATCGCGCCGGGGCCTCTCGAGCCCCGCGCCCGCAGGCCTGGAGCTGTCGCGCTCCCGCCTGCCTTCCTGTCAGGACCAGCCACCGCACGGCACCCCTGCAGCCGGACCGAGCCCGTCGTCCGGCCGGTGCCGCGCGCCCGGCTGCCGACCCTGCACGTCCAGGCCTCGTGCCGCAGCTCGTCCCGCACCGGCGCCGCCGGCCATCGGCGCGCGCCCTCCCGCAGCTCGCACCCCGGAGGAACTGTCCTCATGCACGCACGCACCCGCCGCACCCTGCACCTGCTGACCGCCACGGGCGCCATGACGCTCACGCTCACCTTCGCCGGGCAGTCGCTCGCCCAGGCCGACGAGCCGGGACGGGACGGCGACCGGTCGTCGTCCTGGGACGGCTCCCGGTGGGACGGCGACCGCAGGCGGGACGACGCCGCGGCACCCGCTCCCGCACCCGCTCCCGCACCGGCCCCCGCGCCCGCACCGGCACCGGCACCGGCGCCCACCGGCACCGGGGAGCAGGCCTACAAGGACTACGCGGCGGGCCGGGTCGGGGACGGCCAGTTCGACTGCCTCGACGCGCTGTGGGAGGCGGAGAGCGGGTGGAACCCGGCCGCGCAGAACCCGACGAGCACGGCGTACGGCATCGCCCAGTTCCTGAACGGGACCTGGGCGGGCACCGGCATCGCGAAGACGTCGGACCCGTTCCGGCAGATCGACGCGGGCCTGGTCTACATCGAGCAGCGCTACGGCAGCCCCTGCGCCGCCTGGAGCTTCCACCAGGCCAACAACTGGTACTGATCCTCGGGCTCTGCGGGCGTTCCTCGTGCTCTGCGGCCGCAACAACGCCGGCACAGCGCGAGGAACGCCCGCAACGGCCCCGTCCCGGGGCCCGCCCTGAGCTTGCGAAGGGTGGGGAGCGGGGCCCTCTCTCAGGCGGCGACGGACTCCATCGCCTCCGCGGTGAGCTCGACCGACCGCAGCCGACCTTCCACGCCCGGGAACTGGTGGGCGACGATCAGCTCGTCGGCGTCGGCCGCGCGCGCGAAGCCGGTCAGGTACTCGCGCACCTCGGCCGGGGTGCCGACGGCGGTGTGGGTCAGCATCGTGTCGACGTGCAGGCCGGCGCCGCCGTCGAGCAGCAGCTGCGCCTCGTCGTCCGACAGCTTCCGGCCGCGGCCGAACAGGCCGACGGCCAGCCGCCGGCGGGCCGCGGCGAACGCCTCCTCCGCGGCGGCGCGGCTGTCGGCGGCCACGGCGTTGACCCCGGCGATCACGTAGGGCCGCTCCAGCTGCGCCGACGGCTGGAACTCCCTCCGGTAGGCCTCCACCGCGGGCTCGAGCATCGCCGGCGCGAAGTGCGAGGCGAAGGCGTACGGCAGGCCCAGCGCGGCGGCGAGCGTCGCGCCGAACATCGACGAACCCAGGATGTAGAGGGGGACGTCCGAGCCCTTCCCGGGGACGGCGTCGACGCCGGGCACGCGGGTCTCGCCGGTCAGGTAGCCCTGCAGCTCGAGCACGTCCTGCGGGAAGCGGTCGGCCGAGCGCGGGTCGCGGCGCAGCGCGTACATCGTGTTCTGGTCCGAGCCCGGCGCGCGGCCCAGCCCCAGGTCGATCCGGCCCGGGTACACCGCGTCCAGGGTGCCGAACTGCTCGGCGATGGTCAGCGGCGAGTGGTTGGGCAGCATGACGCCGCCGGCGCCCAGCCGGATGGACGACGTGTGCGCGCCGACGTGCGCGATGAGCACGCTGGTCGCCGAGGAGGCGATCGTCGGCATGTTGTGGTGCTCGGCGTACCAGACCCGGCGGTACCCGGACTGCTCCGCCCGCTGGGCCAGCGCGACGCTCGCCGCGATGCTCTCGCCCGGCGTCTGGCCCGTCGAGATCGGCGCCAGGTCGAGGACGGACAACGGGATGCTCATGTGCTCTCGGACCTCTCAGCTGGTGTTGTCCTGCGCAACCACCGTCGTCCCGCCGTCCTTCCCCCAACGGGTGAGGGCGCTCCAGCTCACGTCCTGGACGGCCGATGACCGTGCAGGACGAGAGGAGGCAGCCCATGCGCAGGAAGCGTTCGGCCGCCGACCAGCAGATCGCCGACCTGCTGGTGACCGCCAAGGAGTCGCTGGACCTCAGCGTCGCCTTCCTCAGTCGTCTCGACGGCACGACGCAGCACCTGGAGGTCGTGGAGACCTCGGTGCCGGTGCTGGTGCAGGAGGGCGCCAAGGTGCGCCAGGACGCCTCGTTCTGCCAGGCGATCCTCGACGGGAAGCTGCCCGCCGTCATCCCCGACGTGAAGCGGTTCCCGCTGGCGATGTCCCTGCCCTCGGCGCGCATCCCGCGCATCCGCAGCTACGTCTCCACGCCGGTGCACCTGTCCGACGGCACCCTCTACGGCACGTTCTGCGCCTTCGGCTTCCGGTCGGACAAGGAGCTCGGCAAGCGCGACGAGGCGCTGATGAAGGTGCTCGCCTCCGCGGCCGCCGTCATCGTCGAGCCCGAGGTCCGCGAACGCGGGCGGCGCACCGAGATCGAGGGCCGGCTCCAGCCGGTCGTCGCCGGCGGCGGGCCCGTCGTCCTGCTGCAGCCGATCGTCGACCTCGCCACGGGCACCCGCGTCGGCGCCGAGGCGCTGTCCCGCTTCCCGGCCGACTGGAACCGCACCCCCGACGTCGTCTTCGCCGAGGCGCACAGCGTCGGCCTGGGCGACGTCCTCGAGCTGCAGGCCCTGGCCCGGGCCGCCGAGCACCTCGACCGGGTCTGCGGGTACGTGGCGATGAACGTCTCCCCCGCCGCTGTGCTCGCCCCGGAGTGCGCCGAGCTGCTGGGCCGGATACCGCTGGACCGCGTCGTCCTGGAGCTGACCGAACACGACGCGGTGGAGGACTACGACCGGCTGTCCGCCGTCCTGGCGCCGTTCCGCGCCGCCGGGCTGCGGCTGGCGATCGACGACGTCGGCGCCGGCTTCTCCTCGCTGCGGCACATCGTGGTCACCGCCCCCGACGTCATCAAGCTCGACCGCAGCATCGCCAGCGGCGTGGCCACCGACCGCGTGCTGTCCACGCTGGTCGGCTCGCTGGTCACCTTCGCGCACGGCTCCGGCGCCCGCGTGGTCGCCGAGGGCGTGGAGACGGCGGACGACGCGGCCGCGCTGCGGGCGCTGGGCGTCGACTCCGGCCAGGGCTGGCACTTCGGCCGGCCGGGCCCGCCCGAGGCGCTCGCCGTCCCGCTGCCCCGGACACCGGCCGAGGGGCTCGCGCTCAGCCGCTGACGGCGTCCTCGTACTCGGGTCCCATCGCGCCGGTCTCGACCTCGCCGCCCCGGCGGTAGGTGCACAGCAGCACGCCCGTGGGCGTCGTCGAGGACGCGGTCAGCCGCCACGACCGAGGGATCGCGCCGTCCCCGAACAGCCGCTTGCCCTGCCCGAGGACCACCGGCGCCACGACCAGCCGCAGCTCGTCGACCAGGTCGGCGCGCAGCAGCGTCTGCACCAGGCCGGGGGAGCCGTGCACCTGCAGCTCACCGCCGTCCGCGGCCCGCAGCGCGCGCACCGCCTCCACCACGTCGCCCTCGACCAGCCGCGCGCCGGACCACTCCAGCGAGGTCAGCGTGCGGGAGGCGACGTGCTTGGTCCGGGTGTTCAGCGCCTCCGACACCGGGTCGCCCTCGGTCGGCATCTGCGGCCAGGCCGCGGCGAAGATCTCGTAGGTCCCGCGGCCGAGCAGGAAGTCCTCGACGCCGGCGAACCAGGCGTCGATCTGCGCGCCGAGGGTCTCCTCGAAGAAGGGCACCAGCCAGCCGCCGTGCGGGAAGCCGCCGGTGGTGTCCTCGTCGGGGCCGCCGGGGGCCTGCACGACGCCGTCCAGGGTCGTGAACTCGGTGACGACGAGTGGTCGCACGGTGGTCCTCCTCGGGTGCCGGGCCGCGGGGACGGCGGCCGCTGCTCCTGGGACGGCGCTCGGGGCCGGTCCTCATCGGTCGGGCGGGCAATCCCCGGACCTGGGGGTGCGACCACTGCGGAGCGCGCCCGACGACGTGACTGCGAGTGACGGCGCGACGGATGTCCCCCAGGGCTGGGGTGCGCCGGACGGCGGGAACGGGGGGTGTCGACCCCCTGTACCGGCGGTCAGTGTCGGCACCGCTCGACGGGGGCCGGGCCGACCCACCCCCGCACGTCCACTGACATCGGGGGTTGTCATGAAGCGCACCACCAGCCTGCTCACCACAGGAGCCCTGGGCCTCGGCTCGATCGCCCTGATCAGCACGGTCGCACCGGGGATCGCCTCGGCGAGCGGCTGCGGCGTCACCCCGCTCGACCTGGCCGGACTCGAGGCGGCCTTCGACGGTGAGCTCACCGGTGTGGGCGACGGCGCCACCGCGGAGATGCTGGCCGGGGGCCTGCACCTCACGATGCCCTCGACCGAGGACGACCCGGACGGCGCCGCGTACGCCTCCTGGTTCATGGACGGGCTCGAGATCCCGCTGGCCGACGCCACCGCGCAGTCCAACGTCGACCTGGACGCCACGCTCGCCGAGGGCCAGCCGGTCGGCAACCACCCGACCTACGAGCTGTACGTCGACCTCGACGGGCCGGCGAACGAGGACCCCGCCCAGGCCATCCTCGTGTACTGGGAGCCGGAGGCGGGTGCGCCGGCCGACCTGTGGTGGAGCGCGCTCGGCCCGCTGAGCGCGCTCGAGTCCGAGAGCAACGACGAGGCCAGCCTCGTCGAGATCAGCGCCGCCTACCCCGACGCCACGGTGACCAGCCTGGGCTTCCAGTTGCTGTACCAGCCCGGCGCCGACGTGGTCGTCCACGGCATGACGTTCGGCTGCAACGAGTTCCGGTTCAGCTCCGGCCCCGGCACCGGCGGCGACGCCGGTGGCGACACCGGCGGGGACACCGGCGGGGACACGGGCGGGGACACGGGCGGGGACCCGGCCAACCAGGCGCCGATCGCCGCGGTCACGGCCACCAACACCGGCGCGGACTTCACCTTCTCCGCCGCCGGGTCCACCGACAGCGACGGCGAGATCACCGGCTACCGCTGGGACTTCGGGAACGGCGCGACCGCCGAGGGCGCCGAGGTGACGCACCGGTACGCCGCCGCGGGCACCTACACCGTCACGCTGACCGTCACCGACGACGACGGCGCCTCGACCACGGCCACCCGCCAGGTCGTCGTCCCCGCGACCGACGGTGGCCCGACCGACCCGGCGGAGCCGACCGAGTACGGCACCCCGCTGCCCGACACCGGCGCCGACGTCCTCGGCCTGGCCGCGATCGGCGGTCTCGTGCTCGCCGGTGGCGGCGCCGGGCTGGTCGTGAGCCGTCGCCGCAGGGCCGGCTCCGCGTCCTGACCGTCGCTCGTCGCGTCCCGCCCGCCGGCACCCGGCGGGCGGGACGCCCTCGGTCAGGGGGACCGATGATCCGCACGATCGTCCGCGGGCTCTCCGAGCTCGCGATCACCGCCGGCGCGGTGCTGCTGCTGTTCGTGCTCTACGAGGTCTGGGTCACCGACCTCCGGAGCGACCGGGCGCAGGACCAGGTGGCCGAGGAGCTCCGCGAGGACTGGGAGTCCGGTGCGCCGCACGCGGAGCCGGACTTCGGCCAGGCCTTCGCCTTCGTCCACATCCCGCGCTTCGGCGCGGACTGGACCCGCGCGGTGGTCGAGGGGACCGACCCCGCCGAGCTCGAGGACGGCCCCGGCCACTACGTCGGCTCGGCGCTGCCTGGCGAGCAGGGCAACTTCGCCATGGCAGGCCACCGCGTCGGGCGCGGCAGCCCCTTCCTCAACCTCGACGTGCTCCAGCCCGGCGACCCCGTCGTCGTGGAGACCGTGGACGCCTGGCACGTCTACCGGGTGACGACCACGACCGTCGTCGACCCGAGCGAGAGCAGCGTCGTCGCGCCGACGCCCGGCGGGGCGGCGGACGGGGCGGCGACCGGCGCCTTCCTGACCATGACCACCTGCCACCCGACGTTCTCCACCCGCGAGCGGCTCGTCGTCCACGGCGAGCTGGAGGCCTCGGTGAGCAAGGCCGAGGTCCCGGACGGCCCCGCGGCCCTCGAGGAGGTCTGAGCCGTGTACCCGTGGATCTGGCGCCACCTGCCCGGCCCGCTCGCGGTGCGGGTGGCGACGGCCGTCCTGCTCTTCCTCGTCGTGGCGGCGCTGCTGCTGTTCGCCGTCTTCCCGACGCTGGACGGTCCTGACGGCCTGTGGAACCCCACCCTCTGAGCACTCTGGCCCCGTACTGCCTCTCGCGCGCGCCAGGGCGTCG